>NZ_JASDCR010000001.1:0-268467 GCF_030407795.1 Psychrobacter sp. APC 3279
CATCAAACTTCTGATCCAGCACGTTTGGATAAACCAGCTTGTTATGATCAGAGTCAGTGGTGACTTTAAAGCGCTTGTGACGACGGCATTTAATGCCGTATTCTTCTTTGATGCTTCTAACCATATACAGGCTAATGTTGTGGCCTTGTTTGCTTAGATGAGCATGCAATCGATCTACGCCATAACGTTCTTTCATTTCACTGTGAGCGGCTTTAACTAGTAGCTCGCACTGATTGCGGTGTACCTGCTGTTCGCTGATGTCACGACTTAGCCAATCGTAGTAGCTTGAGGGCTTAACGCTTAATACACGGCACATAGTAGTGGTGCTAAATATCTGACGATTGTCTTTGATAAAAGCGTACTTTACGGGCTGTTTTTCGCGAAGTACGCGGTCGCCTTTTTTAGAATCTCGCGCTCCTCTTCAGCCACTTTGAGCTGACGCTTGAGCTGCTTTATTTCTTGAAGAGCACTCATAAGGTCAGGATCATATTGTTCTGTGCCAATAAGCTTGCCTTGATTGGCTTTGTTCTGCCAGTTCGATAACGTTTGCATCGCTATGCCAAGTTGCTTGGCTGTGGCTGAAACATTACCGTTATTGTCTGCTATTTTCTTAACGGCTTCTGCTTTAAATTCGTCACTGTAGGTTCTTACTTTCTTGGTCATGGTAAACTCCAGTTAATACGCTTAGTTTACCAAGTTTAGTTGTACGGTTTCGTCAGCATAGCTCAGATATGTGCGGCTTTAGTTTGGTTGCCAACACAGAGTTCATTTATATAGTTAAAGGTAACGCCTATGATATAGGCAAAACTGAAATTGCAATGAAAGCATATTGTTTGCTATTGATTATAGGTAAGTACGTCACCTCACATAATTATAAGATTGATAAACTCAGTTCCGCTTCAGGTGGATTAATGATTTCTGATATTGATAAGATTGGATTACTACCAGATACTGTAGAAATACTACAACGAGCTGGTATGAATGAAGATCTCTTCAAAAGCATTAAATCGACTCTAATTGAGCGCCAAATCATGTTTGAAAACCCTATCACTCAGCACTTTGTACTGTCTGATTCAGGTATGGCCTTTTATGAAGAACTCACAGCAGACTTCATCACTGATTGAGAAGTATGTAGCAAGCAAGCTGCCGATAGCGCTTTGAATGCATCTTGGCCACTGGAAATATAAGCTTTTAAAAATTAGTACCAGTTTGGTAGAACTGAATAAGCCAATCAAATTTTCTATAATGAAATCATCATGAATCAAAAACTTATATGATATTGCAAGCATAAAAACGCCTCAAACAAACTAATGCTTGAGGTTAAAGCAGACTAGGCTTGTTACATTTCCTCAGATGATATTAATATCTAAATCAGTATTGTTTTACAATAAGTTAATCATAAGCTGGCTAGCTTTGGCTTATGTACTTAGAATATTACCTTTTAATGCTTTGCTATACCTAATGGCAAACGCTTAATACTTCACTGAGCACAATATACCGCTTGGTATTTTATTTCCTGGATTATTTATATAAGATATCATGCTAAAAGTACCGGAAGCCGCATCAACGGCTGAATCCTTAACAGCAATTTTCGCCTTTATTTGACGATTAAAAGGTGCCTCAGGAGAGATGGTTATAAGGCCACCTTTTTTAAATCGATTAAAATATTTGACTGGTGCAATGATTTGAACTTTTAATCTATCAGTCTGTGCAAGGGTCAGGATAGGATGCTCACCATCAGTAGGACTAACTATCGATCCAGCATCTAAGTACCTTGCTGTCACTACACCACTCAACGGGCTATTTATAGTACGCCGATTCAACTCTGATAGTGAAGTTTTATACTCATACTTTGCTAGGGTCTGACTTTCAATACTGGCATCTAGTTCAGACTCAGCGACTTTCAATTCGTTATTTGCATCATCTAAGGCCTGTGTAGACATAAATTTTGCATCGGATAAGATTTTCATTCTTTCCATTTTTTGCCTAGCAGCATTTACTCGATTTTGGGCAGCAATGATTTGAGCTTGAGTCTGTGAGCGATACTTTGCCGAGTTTGTAGAAGCTTGCTCAACGCTATTGTCTAGCCGTGCAAGCACTTGCCCCTTTTTAACGTAATTGCCCCGCTCTACTTGCACACTACTTAATCTGCCTACTACAGGACTGCGAATGTCTACAGTTTTTATGGGCTTTAACATGCACCCAAATCCTGAAGCTTGCGCAAATTGAGGAGTAAACAGAAGAAAAATAATAGCAGCAGTACTATTTCGAAACTTATCATTGTTGATCATTTTAACTTTCCAATAAACCCAATTTGTTTTTGACGAGTGCGGTCTTGTTTTAACGTATTCATTCTAATTTCATATTGTCTTTGCTGTGCACGATTTTGAGCAGTTTTCATTGCTCGTGAATATAGATATGTTCTCAATATCGGGAAAGATATGTTACTGCCTATGACTTGCCAAATATTTTTATGAGCAAATAACAATGTATCATTGAAACAAACAATCTCTTGGTAAGAACCTTGATTCCCTTGTCTAGCTGAGCGCCCAATCAGCTGTCTATCAATACGCTTAGAATCATGATGTTCCGTGAGAATAACGTGCAATCCCCCACTATTTTTAGCTGTCTCATCCAATTTGATATCTGTTCCACGTCCCGCCATATTGGTAGCTATTGTAATTGTTTTGCTTAATCCTGCTCGAGCAACAATATCGGCCTCTTGCTCATTTTGTCTTGCATTAAGAAGATGGATGGTTAATCCTTCGTTATTATTATTCTTATTGATAAAATCCAGTACTTTTTCTGAAGACTCTACACTACGTGTACCTATGAGTACTGGTTGACCATTTTTCGCCACTTTGACAGCTTCATCTGCCACAGACTTCCATTTATCATCCTGCGTTAAATGACAGTTTGTGCTCATTTTCTTTCTAAGGTTTTTTCTATTAGGGGGTATAATACATACCTTGAGCTCGTAGACGTTCCACATCTCGCGGCTTACTTCAGCAGCAGTTCCTGTCAATCCTGCCAAAAGTATGTACCGCTTAAAAAAACGCTGGAATGTAATTTGGGCGATAGTTTGTCTTGTATTAGAAATATCCAACCCTTCTTTAAGTTCAATCAACTGATGTAGACCTTGTTCCCAACTTCTATCTGGCATTGGTCTACCAGTCGCTTCATCAACGATAACTATTTTTTCTTCCGCGATAATATAATGTTCATCTAAGTGAAATAGATGCAATGCATTTAAAGCTTTTTTGAGGATTAACTTCTGCCAAGCTTTTGTATGCCACATAGGCCTTACACTTTCAGAAGGCAATGATATATTGCGCTCAAAATTCTTTAATAGCTCAATATCATTGTTCACTAAATCAACAATAAAATCTTTACTTTCTATTAATTTTCTTGCTTCATCTAAAGCCCATCGCAAGACAAGTTCTTCCATAATAGATTCAGATTCTTGCGAAATAATTAAAGGCGTGCTTGCTTCATCTATCAGCACGCTGTCTGCTTCATCCACAATGCAAAAATGTAATGCTGGAACGATATGCTGATCGCTATTACTTGAGATATTATGAATGAATTTATTCAAGCTCGCTTTTACTCTTGTTTCTCCATTCGTTATATTGAGCTCATCTTTTAAAACATCAAACACAAGCTCACTAGCACTGACATAGCATATTTGGAGAGCATACTGCTTTTGACGTTCTTCAATTTCCATCTCAGAAGAAATGGACCCACTAGAGATAGAAAAAAAATCAAACAGAGGCGTCATCTCTTCACAGTCTCTAGTAGCTAGGTATTCGTTTGTACTTAACACATGTACTGCTGCACCAGAAGCTGCCGCTATAGTAGCGGCTATGGCAGCGACTACAGTCTTGCCTTCACCTGTCTGCATCTCTGCAAGTTGCCCACTTAAGAGTACACGAGCGCCTAAGTACTGAACATCATGAGGATAAAAGCCGAATGTCCGATAGATAGCTTCACCCACACATGCTTGAGCTATATTTAATTGAGGCGTCATATCTTTGTTTATGATTAAGCTCTTTATTGCTAATTCAAAACATTGTCGTAGCTTGAAGTCGTCATAAGTCGCATATTGTTGCGTTAGTTTCCTAATAGCTTTAGCGCTTGAAGTAGCTTGTGATCGTCTATAACTTTTTACTGCATAAAATGACTGTAAATTAGAAAAAGTCCTAATGAGTTTATTAGGATGATTGGGATTGCTCTCCTCCCTTCCTCCTTCTGAAAGGACTAAAGGGTTTTGACGTAACTTGCGTAATAATACTGAATTAAACATTGAATTTCTTAAGGAAAAGTTGACGGCCTTTAATCATCCACTGCCAGCCTAAGGGCATATAGCCCATATCAAAACGAACGTAAACTCGATCGTTAAAGCCTAAAGGTTGCTCTTGTTTTAGAAGCTGATCTTGATTTACCAATAACTCTAAATCAAACACTCGATCTACTGATTTTTTGCCACTAGTATCACTAGGGTCTACAATAATATTACCACCTGCATTGATTCCCAAAGCAGCTGATGGAAGCTCAAATGCAGCTTTAGGAGTTCGACGTACAATTATTGCATCATAACTTTTCTCTAAGTCAGTAGTAGATTTGATTTCAATATTTTTTAAACGTTCTTGTACAAGGTTCATGACATCTTGCTCAACGACCATCCTGATAGTTTGAGTTTGCTTAGGTGCTACATATCCTAAAATATCGCCTTTCTTAACATACGTTCCAATCATTTTATCAATAGACTTTGGATACCACACCCCCTTACTAGGAGACAATACTTCTAAAGCATTTACCTCTTGTTTTAAGATCAATTCTTGTTTTCCCAATGCATCATACTTAGATTTTAGAGCGTAAAATCTTTGAATATCAGTAGATTGTGCTTGCCTCATCTTTAAAGTTAGTGCCAACATTTCTTGCTGAACGTTTTCAAATTGTTGTTTAAGTTCACGATTACTCAACAATACAATTCGTTCTGATTTATTGATATGGCTACTGGCTGATACATCGGCAGATTCTATCGTTCCATTAGTATTTGCTCTTATGATGTTGCTTTCAGGCAACCAAGCGATACCTTGTTGAACACTATAAAAGGGGAAAGGAACAACGGTCAGTAAAAGAATTATTAATATTAAAAAAAGATAAAAACGTTGTTTTGCTTGCACCCTTTTTTTAATAAGAGAGTTACCTTTATAGATGTGCTTAACTCCCTTATATATGGGCAAACCAAAAGACATCCAAGCAGATACAGCTGCCATAAGAATGCCAACAAAGAAATACTTTTGAGCGACGAACCATATCAACGTAAATATGATGAACACCCTATAAATTGGAGCGATAAAGCCATATACAAACAACCATAAACGCTCTTTGTCATAGCCCATAGGAGGCTTGGCATCCTTTGCGCCAAACATATAGCGATCTGATAGGTAAATCCAGTAATTTTTAGCCCTTTGTGATAAGTTGGGGATCTCAACTAAATCTGTCAAAACATAGTATCCATCGTAACGCATCAATGGATTGCCATTGACCAGTAGACTTGAAACACCTGCAATGAAAATAACATTAAAAGCAAAGGCTCTTACCAATCCTGACTCGACGTTTAACCACACAAATAAGGCGAGGGCTCCTAAAAACAACTCCGCCATTACACCCGTCGCCGCAACTAATGCTCTGACCCATTTAGAGGTAAATCGATAAGAATAGGTTGCGTCTACATAAGGCACTGGCATAAAAATGATTAGCATAAGCCCTATTTCGCGTACTACCCCGCCCCATGCCTTGACTGCCATTCCATGTGCCCATTCATGAACCGCTTTAACTATAGGATAGGTGCACCATAAAATAAACAAATTCGATGTGGATAAAATTCTATCGGACAGATTGGCAGTAAGTGCTTCCCAATGTGAGGTTACCAAAAACATAGCAGGTACAATAACCGCCAACCAGCAAACGAAAAAGGTCCAAGTATAAATGCGCAAGGCGGTCGCAGTTTGACGACTGAACCATTGATCTGGATACCATAGAGGTATTTTGATACTTATTGGATTTAAAAAAGATTGTTTAAATGCCTGAAATTTTTGTTTACGATATCGCTTCACAATTTCAGTAGAGTCTGCTGACATCTGGGTTTGTAGCATGTCATTGCTATATAACTGCCCTAGTAAACCCACTAGATCATTCTGACTGATGACTTCTGAGCTATCATTATAAAATCGCTGATTTTGCTGCAATTGTTGCTGCTCCAGACAGCTCTCTTCCCAGATAGCCTCTAGGTCCTTTCGGCCATTCATGAGCTTAATGATCATCCACGCTTCAGGAGTTAGTCTCAAAAACTTTTGAGTGGCTTGGTCATGTAAAAATATCCATGACCTACCTCGAAGGCGTCGAGGAAAGACATCTACGGCTTCTCTTAGTTTTGGTTTTACGTGTTTGACCAGATGCCAATGTTCTGAAAATAAGGTTTGCATAAGTAAGCGGCTATCCTACCAGATTGACCAAGCTTTCAGTCGTATCCAATCTATTAATGACTTAGTCCAGCTACTAATCAAATTGGTTTCACCCACTATAACTTTACCAACCCCTTGCATGCCTGGATTGATCTGGATAGGCGTCTTATTCAATCTTGCTTCGACTACAAAACCATTTTCTCCATCTTTAACTTCTGCAACTGCTGTCAATCTAGTAACAGTAAATTCATAAGTCTGCTCAGGTAAGCTGGTCAGTTTCATTTTCCCTGTTTGCCCTACCTTTAACTCACTCATATCTTTATCTGGTATATGCATAATTACCCGATAACTTGAGACATCTGCCACCTGAAAAAGCTCTGAACCGACTTCTACTGGTGTACCTACTTTTTGTTGCCAGTCTCCACTCACTACCACGCCTGAAATAGGAGATTTTATACTGGTTCGCGCGATTTTTTCATTAACCAAATCAAGCTTTGACTGGACTTGCTGTTTTTGGTTCACAGCAAGTCCACTAGCAGCCGCATCTAGCGCTGCCATAGATTGTCGAAACTGACCTTCAGCCTGCTCTAGCTGACTAGCCAGCTCCGCTGTTTCTATCTTGAGGTCCTTGTCTTCAAGCTTTGCTAATGTCTGACCGACTCTTACTGTATCACCAGGGCGAGCTAACACCTCAGTAATGTAGCCTTGTTGAGGCGTTGTAATGGTATAACGCTGTTCACCTTCTAAATATAATGGTGCATTGATAATTTTCTCAACAGGAATCAACGTTACTGCTAGTATCCATAGGATTAGTATAAAACCTAAAAACTTATACGCCAAATAGCCTTTTCCGACGAGCTTCTCTAACAAACCCGAGGATGTTCGATAGCTGTGAGCGACTAAATTTTGCTCAGACTGTTGCCATCGTCTAAAAACCGGTTCGATAAAATCAGCATTGGCTTGTAACATCGTTTTTAGGTTGTCATTCAAGGGGTCAGCATGATCGCTTTGCTGTACCACCAATACTGCCGATACATGACCACGGTAGTGCATCGGATATGCCCACCATAGTTTATTTTGTTGTACCTGACACTCGGTAATAGCAATGGAAGCAAGTTCAAGTGCAGCTTGCATCATTGGCGATCCTTTTACTGCCCAAGATACGTTAGCAGATACCCACCATTTAGGACTATAATTCTTTACTTTAAATAGGCTAAATCCTAAGCCATCATCTCCTAAATCAGTTGCCCATTGTTTGGTAAGGTTCACCCACTCTTGAGCCGCTGACTGAGCATCTGACTGAGACAATACATCACTCGTTATTTCAAGTAACCGCTTAGCACGCTCTCCTTCACCAAATTGACTGCGTATAAAGCCAAAGAATAACCATCCTAAGCTTAGCTGTAGTGTATCTAACATATGATCGTTAAATGGTGGTGCCACCACACAACCTATACACGCTATTCCTTCTGATGATTGTGTTACCAAACAGCTTATTAATACTAACTCATCTATACGTTGTACTTTGAGAGGTTGATCATTACTAATAATCTCAATGTGAGATTTCCACGCTTGCCGTAGTGTTGAATTTAGATCATCCAACGTACTTTCTACTTTCGTATCACTGCTACTCTCTTCCTCCAAAGGTACTTTGGATTTCAATGATGCTAATAATGCTGATGTTCTTTTAGGGCGTTGAGAGAATATTGATGCACTCATTGTCGACACATCAATGAAATCCAAACTACCTGCTTGCGGTAGTTTATGAGTCGCTACCGCTACAATATCTAGTCCTGAGACTTGAGTACGTTTGAGCCAATTTGATAAGAGATCTGGTAAAGGTACGGCTGATTCTTGATTACTATTCATTTATTTTCTCAAGCTCGCTACTATTTTCTACAGTTTGGCGCAATATGTCATCCATTTGAGTCAATTGATCCACTGTCAGTGTACCTGCCAATTGATTCAGCTTAATATAGTTACGCCAGCTGTTAGACCATGCTACTAGTCGATCTCTATTGACTTCATATATCTTTGATTGGGCATCCAATACATCGGCATTAATACGCATACCAACTTGATAACCCAGCATGTTTGCTAGCAATGCTGTCTCTGCTGATTCACTGGCTTTGTTTAGCCCTTGGTATTCAGCAATAGACGCTAATATTTGGTAAAAAGTTTGTTGCATCTCTATATTCAAACGCTCTTGAGATGCGCGTATAGTCTCAAAACGCTGATTTTGAGTTGCTAGCACTTTAGTCGTTTGGGCATTGCTAGTGTTCGTGTTGAATAAGCCAAACTGAACCTGCACGCCTGCGCTCCAGTCCCACTTACTATTGGTGTAATCCTCTTGCCCTTCACTAGACCAAGCACCTAGGTTACGGTTGTTTTCTACAACCAACTGCACTTTTGGATAGTGCTTATATTGCAATTTGTTTTTTTCGAGTGTAGCGATTTGATAATCAATAACAGACTGTTTCAATAAGCTATTTTGACTACCCATAGCAGCAAGCCATAAGGTAAGATCTTCTTCAGCAACATCTGGTAGTGCCTGAATACTTGATGCATACGCACTAGGCTCAATTTTAGCCCCGCTCAAGGTTGTAAGCTCTGCTTGTTTTGCTTGCATTTGCCATTTCAATGCGAATAGTTGCGCAGCAATGCGATCATGCTTAGCCTCGGCTTCACGTACATCAGTGATAGACACTGTCCCTACTTCAAAGCTTAGCTGTGCTTGTTTTCTTTGCTCATTGACAGCAACTTGCTGACCTTCCAAAAGAACCATCTCAGATTGTGTGGCAAGAATGTCTAAAAATAGTGAGACTATACGATTGGTCAGCTCATCATACGTTTGGTCAATAGCAAAATCAGTTGACTGTGCATTCAGATTCGCCTGTTCTATATTGATGTTCAAGATGGGATTGTATAAGCTTTGGGAGACACTAAATCCAACTTTTCCAGCATCATTGACGCGTCGATTGGATACTCTGGTATCAGAAAAGCTACCAGACCCTCTACCATAAGATTTGTCAATATTAGCAGAAACAGAGGGTAACCATTCTCTCTTAGCAATGTCTACTTCCGCTCCCGCCACTTCTTGTGCAGCTCTTTGCACTGCTAATTCAGGATTGCGCTGAACTGCTGCTTGTTGAAGCTGCGCTAGAGTGGGTGATGATTCGCCAGTAGAAGTATGTGCGGGCACTGCCATACAACAAGCCAGTAATAAGAGTATGGCCTTTGCCTGCGGTGATTTAGTTTTGACGTTCATAGTTATTCATACAACTTTTGTTGATGGCGACATTCTAATATAAATTAACTATTGGTTGCAGTAAATTTAATCCCTTATTCCTGGCACCTAGTAAAATCTATCAATCGGATCATAAATCTCCTGTAAAAAAAGTACCAAATCATTGGTTAGCTTTGTGAGCAAAGCTTGAATGCTTAGCAACGTCTTATGTAGAAGGTTTAATATATTCACTTAGATACGTGCCTAATATAGGATATATTTAATCAAAACGCACTTAATTAAATAACTAGAATAGGATTATTATCTTTCTTGCTAAAATAGCATTAATATCTAAAGTCGCTAAGTACTCTATTATTTGATCATAAGAGTCAGCAAAGGCCTTTTGATAAGTATCAGGTAAAGTCTAAGACCAAAACTCAATGTTCTCTTTCTAACCTTCTATAAAAGCAAGATTGATCTCTTGTGGCACATTATGTTATATATGCTTTTCCATGTTCTGCGCGTCACTATAGCTGGTCGGTTTGCCGTTCTTGGCATCCCATACGAATATTCCGTTAAAGCTCATGTGTTGTCCTTTATATGTTTATTTTACGTATCGTACTACTGGACAGCTTTGTTGTCTCAGAAAACAAACTCAAAGCTGCCGCATAGCGTCTTCAATGTTAAGCATTATCTTCGTTTTAAACGCGCCACTTCTTCTGTGCCTTTGACTCCATGTTCGTAAGCCAGTCGTCTGTGGCATCGAAGCCATCAACACGTACAGGCTGAGCTGCGACAGTGATGTCTATTTTACCTGATCGCTCATTACATACTGGCGCACTGGAATGAGGAGAGGTTTGCTTGTTCCTAACGTTCAGTACTGGAGTAGCTACTTTATTATTGATATCAGCCTCGTGTTGTACGCTTGATGAGGACAGCGTATTTGTGACGTAAGCGTTATTAACAATAGCAGACTCCCCTTGTAGTACCATGACCTTGATATCATAGCTACTCATAGCTTCACTACCGTTATTGATTTCGCGGCTTTTCGCTATCAGAGTTAGCGACATGTCACCACAGTAATGATTTGGAGTTTGAAGTGTCAACTTACTTAAATCCATGCCCGTCAAGTCCATAGTGATAGAATTACGGTATGGATTAGTAATGCTATACGTACCATCACTGATGGTCACGCCATAAGGCACAACGATTTGTAATGAATACGCTTCACTACCATCTTTATCGCTACTACTGATATTTATAAGCGGTAATGGTGTTGATACACCTGCTAGAGCATACAAGTGAGCACCTTGATCATCGATGCGCGCTGTCAACGTCTCTACTACTGATAGATTGTCTATCATAGCCATACGGCCCTTAAGCGCCTTATCTCCTAGTGCAACACCATCTAATACAATGCTAATCGTGGTGGTATGACCCGTACCCACGAAGTCATAGCTTAGATGCGTCCAGTCTAAGTTATCATGGCTAACCCCTTGATGACTGGCAAGTAACTTATCTCCTGCGTAGATTTCGATACGGCTGAGCTCATCAGCGCTAAGATCAAGCATAGCAGCATAATCGAAGCTTAAGGTATAGACCACATCCTCTATAGTCGCTATGTCCTTATGGATACCTAGCAATTGATGATATTTGGCCTGACCAGTGACGGCTCGACCATCATGTAGCATCAGCCAATGATCGCCTTGCGGTGACGCATTTAAACGAACCGTATTTCCAGCACCGGTCATCATCGTATCACCGCGACTAAAGAACTCAAAGCCTATCTTTTTACCAAATCTCGGATAACTACCCTGCCAGACATCGCCACCTGCCGCACCACTATTAAACCAGTAGCGCTTATCACTACCACGATGCCAGTTGATGACGTTTTCAAAATCGGTATGAACGACTTGGCGAGTTGGGATATCACGCTCCACCAGCTCAATGATTGGTTTATTCGCTACTGCATCTACTGATATTGGTAACATCAACGTCTGCGTGGCTGAAGCGCTGGTACTCAGCTCTGTGCTGGTAGCAACCACAGTAGCCACCATGTCGCCACTGAACCCAGATGGCGGCGTAAGCTGTAAGTTATCCAACTGCCATGTTGTAATATCAATAGGCGAGTCTGCTGTCACTGACCAGCTATGAGTGCCATCGCTCAAGTGCGTGCCGATAGGCAGACCTGCTAACGTCAATGTCAGCACCTCTGAACCATCCGTATCCATCAGAGCCGCTTGGATACTGCTTAGGGCAATAGGCTGATCTTCTTTATAAGTATTGACCACTTTATCCAGCGCAATATTGTCTATCATCGCGCCTCTACCGTGCGGGTGATTGACATCACTGTCTATGACAATACGTAGCATCTCGGCACGACCAGATCCAACAAAATCGACATCAACAGTATGCCAATCTAATGCGTCTCTAGCACTCGTGGCACTATATTGCTTAAGCAGTGTCGTACCCAGATAGACACTTATCCCTGTGTAGCGCTCATCAAATCCGTTGCGACCTGCATAGTCAAAGCTAAGCTGATACTCAGCGCCCTCTACCGTTTGGATCTCACGCTCTAAGCCTAACGTTTGGCTACTGTGTTTGGTCGCGTCATTTAGCTCTAGCCAACTGGTATTACTTACTCCAGTTGCCTCGCCATTGTCGCTCGCACTCACACGATGTCCGACATTCCATTTGTCAACCATGACATCGCCGTTATGCCATATCTCAAAGCCATCATTACCATAAGGCAACTTGCCTTGCTTAAATAGCTCTTTCCACTGCTGCCAGTATCTAGGGTTTTGCTTAATCAACTGCCAACCATCTAGCATGTCTTGTACCAATAAGGTGGAGCTGGTATTGTTATTAGCAATTCCCTCAAAGTCGGTGGCAAATACATTCGATGTCGACGGTTTCGGTGTGGCACTTAGTATAGGCGCATCCGTAAGCGCATCAATATCAATAGTTACCGTTCCCATTTGACTGTCTAACTGACCGTCATTCACAACGAAGCCTATAGCCGTATAGTGCTGCTGCTGATCACCGTAACCCGCTGCGGTGTAGCCTGCACCACCTGACTGATTATGTAATGGAACAAAGCGCAGTATTCCTGCATCGATGTCACGCTGGTCGAATATAGCGCCTGCTAGTACTGCACTCCAGCTTCCATCAGCCAATCGCTGCTGAATCGCACCTAAGTGTGGTAGCTCAACAATGCGTAACGTCAGACGGTCACCCTCTACATCGCTCATGGCAAAGTCTGACCAGTCAAATAGATAACTCGTGTCTTCAATACCAGTTACTAAGCTATCACTCGCTACTGGCGAATCATTCACTGGCGTAATGGCTAGTTCAATAACTTGCTCTGCTGATTGTAGCTCACCATCAGTCACGTAATAGCTAATACTGTCTGTGCCATGATAGTTCTCATCAGCGCGGTAGATATAGCTGCCATCTGCTTGTGCACTGACACTGCCATGACTTGGCTGTGCGGTGATGACGACTGTTAGGGCGTCACCGTCCACGTCGCTTGCTGTGAGCAGTGGGTTGATCACTAGATCGGTGTCTTCAGCGATGGTCAGCTGTTGACCGGTCAGCTCTGGTGCGTCATTCACTGGCGTAATCGTTAGATCAATGACCCGCTCGGCAGATTGTAATTCACCATCGGTGACGTAGTAGCTAATACTGTCTGTGCCATGATAGTTCTCATCAGCGCGGTAGATATAGCTGCCATCTGCTTGTGCGCTTAGGCTGCCATGACTTGGCTTTGCGGTGATGACGACTGTTAGGGCGTCACCGTCCACGTCGCTTGCTGTGAGCAGTGGGTTGATCACTAGATCGGTGTCTTCAGCGATGGTCAGCTGTTGACCGGTCAGCTCTGGTGCGTCATTCACTGGCGTAATCGTTAGATCAATGACCCGCTCGGCAGATTGTAATTCACCATCGGTGACGTAGTAGCTAATACTGTCTGTGCCATGATAGTTCTCATCAGCACGGTAGACATAGCTACCGTCATCTTGTTTATTAAGCGTGCCATGACTTGGCTGTGTGGTGATCACGACCGTTAGGGCATCACCGTCCACGTCGCTTGCTGTGAGCAGTGGGTTGATCACTAGGTTTGTGTCTTCAGCGATGGTCAACTGTTGACCGGTCAGCTCTGGCGCGTCATTCACAGGCGTAATCGTTAGATCAATTACCCGCTCGGCAGATTGTAGCTCGCCGTCAGTGACGTAGTAGCTGATACTGTCTGTACCATGATAGTTCTCATCAGCACGATAAATGTAGCTACCATCAGCCTGTTTAACTAAGGTGCCATGTTCGGGCTGCTTGGTAATGACAGTGGTTAAGTTATCACTATCGATATCACTAGCTGTCGCTAAAGGATTAATAATTAGTGCAGTATCTTCTGCAATAATCAGCTGCTGACCTATTAGCACTGGCGCATCATTCACTGGTGTGATCGTCAATTCAATCATACGCTCGGCAGATTGCAACTCGCCATCAGTGACGTAGTAGCTGATACTGTCTGTGCCATGATAGTTCTCATCAGCACGGTAGATATAGCTGCCATCTGCTTGTGCACTTAGACTGCCATGACTTGGCTGTGCGGTGATGACGACTGTTAGAGCGTCACCGTCCACGTCGCTTGCTGTGAGCAGTGGGTTGATCACTAGGTTTGTGTCTTCAGCGATGGTCAGCTGTTGACCGGTCAGCTCTGGTGCGTCATTGACTGGGGTGATGGTAATACGAACGGTCGCGGTGTTACTAATGGCTTCACCATCGTTTAGGACATAGCTAAAGCTGTCTTCACCATGATAGTCGTCATTTGGCGTGTAAGTGACACTACCATCATCGTTAATAGCAATAACACCATGCTGAGCGGTAGTGACGATCTGAGTCGTCAATAACGCACTATCTATATCGTTATCATTGCTTTGAACACTGATCGTCACTGCTTTGTCTTCATCAGTAGATGCGATATCATCCTGCGTCACTGGCGCATCGTTGACTGCGGATATGGTTAAGGTAGCCGTCGCCTCATTAGAGCTGACTTTGTCATCGGCTAAGGTATAGCTAAAGCTATCCATACCAAAGTAATCAGCCACCGGCGTATACACAAGCTCAAGCACACCAGCAGCATTAACTTGCTGTACTAAAGACCCATGTACTGGCGACTGGGTAATACTGATCGTCAGCGCATCGCCATCTTCATCACTACCTAAGGTGCTTAATGGAATAATGACACTGCCATCCTCTAGCAACGTCAGAGTGCTATCGGTGGCTAATGGTGGCTTGTTTGACGGTAATACAGTCAATAGTACCTGTACTGGCTCTGATATGTCTGCACCATCAGTGATGACGTAACTAAAGCTGCCAGCGCCTTCGTACTCCTCATCGAACAACAGTACATAGCTACCATCTTCTTGTAGCGTCAACGAGCCGTGTTCAGGTTGCTGGGTGATCAGCACACTGAGCGCATCGCCTTCTACATCTGTACCAGTTGCACTAAGTGATAGCGTGACCGCCTTACCAGCAACAACATCCTGTCCATCAATCAAGCCTTGTAGTACGTCCATATCAATGACAGGCGCGTCATTAACAGGATCAATCGTTAGCTCAACGCTCGCGATATTACTGACGTTGCCTTCACTATCGGTAAATTGATAACTAAAGCTGTCCGTACCGAAGTAGTTGGCATCTGGTGTATAGCTAAAGCTACCATCATCTGCTAGTGTCACGCTGCCATGCTGTGGCTGAGTAACCACTGATACTGTCTGAACGCCACTACTTAACAAGATATCATTGGCAAGGACACTGTCCGTCAATACCGTATCTTCTTCTAATACATAACTATCATTAGAGGCAATAGGATCGCTGCTTAATTTGATATCTCGGATCGTGATTTTGCTATCAGCATCTCCAAAACCAAGCAAATCAAAGCTCAGTAATACGTCCGTGCTAGCGCCATGAGTTACTTGGTCTTGATACCAGTTGGTAAGGTCGATGTAATAAGTAGAGGTACCATCCGCATTTAAGACTTTTTGTACACCACCTGCAACCTGCTCGCTGCCGTCAGCTTGAACGTTAAGTAAGCTATCGGTACGAGTTAGATCAGTAATTTTCGTTACTGCCTCGCCTGTTTTGGCGCTCAATAGTGCGGCTTCAAATGCATCGCCAGCTTGCTTAGTCGCCTTATTAAGATCACTGTCGGCTATAGTAAAGCTAAGTAGACGGTTGTCTGCATTTAGGCTAAAGGCTTGGCGCAGGCTAGTGTTAACATTATCAGACTCAACTAACGTGGCACTATGATTAACATTGTTAAAACGAATGTCACCTGAGAGGAGCCAGTTTTCGCCAGCATTGGCAAAATTGCTGTTGCTTAACTGCTCTAAGGTCGTTGGTGCTTGCCATGCTTTGGCTTGTAATACTCGCTCACCAGTGCGGGCTACTTGATCACTAGCATTACGCTGTAACCACAAGGCATCAAGCTCGCTTGGTAAACGGCGCTTGCCTGGGTCTAGTAGCTGAGTCATAACGTCGTCATCTAGCTTAGGCTCCATACCGAGGGCATGACCCATCTCGTGAATGAGCACGGTAAGTAAGTCAAGCTTACCTGCGGCTTCGCTACCCGCCACAGCATCCAATCCATGACTACTACCCTGCAAGAACTCTTCATTAAGATCAGGCGTACTGTCTACAAACCAGCCCCATCCTGCACCTGACGCATCAAGGGTGATTTGAGCCGCTTCTGTGATGGCAGCGACATTGGTATCAAGGTCTGCAATGTTAAACCGCAAACTATCAAGAACTTGCTGCGATGCCCCAGCCTGTAGCCAATAATCTTTCGCTACTGGTAATAGCTTAGTGATATCAGTTTGGTTGAGCGCTGTAGTTGAAGACCCCTCTAAGTCTACTAACTGATAGTTAAACGTATCAAAAACTCCTTTAATCTTACCCGACAAGATAGCATTCTGAACATCCTCAAGCATTTTTTGTCCACTAACTAATACATTTCCTTTATCATCCAACCAATCTTTAGGAGGTTTTATGCCACCAAAATCAGGCTGAATAATTTTATCTCTAAGAGCTGTATCGAATACTTCAACTGAATTTTTTGTATGAAATGAATATATAACTGAATCAATAGTATCTACGTTTCTACTCATAGCTAACACATCACGATACATCCCTTCTACTAGGTTAGTTGATGTCAATGAAACTGGGTAAGGCTTAACCTTAGGATCATCTAAATCAACAACAAACTTTCTGTCTTCGTTAGCCCATGTATACCTTTTTCTATCAATTACTTGAACTTTACCATTATCTAATTTTTTAATTCCTTCGTACATTCTATGATTTTTAACGTTTGCATAAGGAGATCGAGGGTGATCAAACACTACTCCATATTCAATATGACTATTCGATCTACCAAGATCATTATCAAATCTAGCTCCCCACACACCTCTTTCAAAAGATCCTGCTGAAGAATTTCGATATGTATCAGGTACAGCAAAAATTCCGCCTTTTTCGGGAGATTTACCAAACATTTCATCAATATTGTTATTAGTAGGTGTCCAGTTAACATAATCAGGTAAAGTATCTACTCTTGAAACATTTGTAGTTCTTGGTAGTATGTTTTTCGGTAATGGAGATTGATTACGTACTAAGTTAGGTAAATACTCATAAAAACAATTATCATTATGAACCCAAATTGCTTGCTCACCAATAAAATAAGTATGAAAACCTTCAACTTCTAAGTTGTAAACAGGTACCTTAATAGGTTTACGGTTTCCTGCCCATGATCTATTTTCATAGTTATTGAAAACTTCTTTTGAGTATTTCAAATCAAATTTGGTAGCTTTAGCATCTGAGATATAATAGTCGGATACGAATTTGTCAGAGTGAACTTTATATCCTTGATTATTGAAATTCACCATAAAATCGACTTCGCTCTCGTCGCTATAAATGGGATAAGTAATGCCTATACCTTTGGTATAACTGTCCCAAACTACATCGACTTCTAAAACTCTTAAATTATCTTCGTTTTCTATACTAGATAGCAATGTACCTATTTCAATCTTAGAGGCAGGAATCCAATCATTTAATGTCTGATCCCAAATTGGATGGTTAGGAGTCATGAATTCAAAATACCTTAGAGCATCTGGATCGCCGTACTCACTATCCTTTTGACAGCTTAATCTTATAATTTCGTCTTCACCTGAACAAAATGATCTAATCACGCGTTTGTATTCAGTTGGCGCATTATTACTGCCCCACTCAGGACGTGACAGCACCATATCACCTACTTTAATATCTTGGATCGGCACTAAGCCTTTATCAGTGTGAACTAAAGTTCCCGCTGGAAAACATTGTACATGCTTCGTTTCTAGCTTAAGTGCTTTAGGGTCGATAGCATCATCTATAAGTTTGTTGTATAGAGCATCTCCACTATAGCCAAGCTTAGCGAGCTCCTGTTCTTTGGATTTTAAACTCCATATCGGTCTATTTTTCTCTAACTGAGTAAATACTCGTTTATCAGCAATTGAAGCTCTTGCAGAGTTTACAAATGCATTACGAATATTAATCACGGCTATCGCTAAATCTTCTTTAGCCATGTTCGGATTGGTTTTAAGTATTTTATTCTTGATCGCTTCGATTTCTTTTGCTTGTTTTTCTATCCACTCTGTAGCGCCTTTAGAGGTAACGCTTCCAAACTTAGGTATCTCAATATACTCACCCGAGATTGCTGACTGAAATCTACCACCATCACCCAGTATCATACTTCTACCTGTGGTATCGGCTTTGGTATATAAATACTTAGCATCGACATCTGCTCGAATAGTCGGTTGTACTATTTTATAGTTAAGAGGATTACCCTCTGTCGGTGCTTTAGAGATGACTTTGGCACCAGAACCCAGTCTCGTTAACAAATGCAGTCCAGAACCAATCAGCATATCTAATGACACACTTTGAGCGAACCCTAGTTGATTGCCACCTGTTTTGCCATCTGAGATATTGTATATAAGCGACTGAGCAAATTGATCAGTAGCCGTAAATGCTAGAGACTCAGCCAACAATGCCCTGTAGCCAGCACCGTAACGTGCTTCAGCGAGAATACCAGCCTGACCGCCTATCGCTAGACTTCCTACAGTACCAAACGCATCAATAAATCCAGCTTGCACGAATTGCGAGTAGTCGATTTTGCCAGATTCAAAATCGTTAATGCGATCGCCCTGCCTGCCTACAAACCCTAGCGTTGCAAAGTCCCACGTATTGTATATCCCCGACTTTAGATAATACGTAAATGGATTGAAAGTACCCTCTGCGATTTGCTTAGCGACCTCCTCTTTAGAGATACCAAATCCAAGTGTATCACCAGAAGTATAGACATTATCTGTAGCGCCTTTACCATAATAAGGGTCAGTTACTAATTTGAAATACTCAGACGCTCCAGTTGCTTGTAAATGTGCTACTTGAGTGTTGGAGGCGTACCTTCCTATACCAAGTATCCAACCAAAATAATCGGTCTTATCGCTATCGCCTATACGAGTTCCTTCTATTTTTTGTGGTGCAACAGATTGTTCCTGAACATACTTTCCACTTGCTCCACGTATCACATCGAATGGTAAGCCCGTATTGCCGTCACGAGACAAGTAGCTAGCCTCTGCAATTTCAATGAGTTTAGCAGCATCCCATATAAATAGATTCTTGTTAAAGAAGGTTCCCCCTATTTCACCATTATCGTTATAAAAATGGTTATCCGTCCATACATTGCCGTATAGCATGCCATCTGCACCAATTTCTAAATCCCATACCATACCCGGTACTAGGAAACTACCTGGTGGTACTGCAATAGGCGTAGTAGAACCTAGAAAGACTGGTCCTTCTTTTTTATTGAATGGGTCTTTAACGATACCTAGTTTGCCGCCAAACTGCTTACCAGCACCGAAACCATCATCAAAATTCCAAAATGGTGCATCATTTACTCTAAAATCGTCGCCAACGATAGCGTATTCGTTGCTTACTCCTTTTTCATCCGTATACGTGATGACAACCACTCCAGAAGCGGATTGAATTCTTTGAATATACTGTCTTTGTAAAAAGGTTTTCTCTTCAAGTAATGATTGATTTTTGACTATTGCATCACCTTTTAATTTACCCTTGTCATCAGTGTTCAATGTGATAGTCGTCAAGCCGTTATATTTGTCCTTTTTGCTAGACAAAATGAACTCACCATTACCAGACCCTGAAGCAATGTATTGAGGTAGCTTACCTCTTGGCACACTACTTTCTGATAAGTCATCACCAGTAAGCTCCACAGCTTTACCAGAGTAATCACCTTTATTGTCTATATCGTTGAGATCTATAACATAGACATTACCTCCAAGCATGTTGAAACCTGAACCATATCGATTTGTAGAATTTGGAGAGGTTAATGCAAGATAACTACCATTATTAATGGCCATATCCCAATAACCGTTAGGAGGTGTGACACCTAAGTCTATGACTTGTTTTTCAGTCATAAAATCATAATCTAATTGATCAATGTTAATACGCATTAAACGACCAGCTGTACCTGAATGATAACCACCAGTAGAAACATATAACCAATCATTATCCACAACTAGTGAGGTCAAACCACTTTCAAAATTATCGGTTTGTATTTCATGAATAATTTCTAGTGTTTGAGTGTCTAACACTAAGATTTTATCTTTATTGTTTACAGCGTTAGGAGAGAGAATAAATGCTAATGTGCCATCATTAGTATAAACAATTTGATCAGAAACTATGCCTCTCATATATACGGCTTTCTTATCTAATTTATCGCCTAACTGGTATTCTTTAATAGTTTTGACAAGTTTAGTTGATGTTGTTACTCCTTGTTCATTCTTTTCATGATTGTATATGTGTATGGCATTATTCGTCGTGACAATGACTTCCTCTGCACCTAGTTTCCATGCTTGAACAGGATTGCTATCTATAGGTAAACCAATTAACTCATTACCGCCATCAGAGGATGCCTTAACTATGCGTTCTATGTATACAGAATGCATGGATAGTGAAACCCCTTGAGGCAGATCTATGGTGAGCGTTTGCTCATCTGAAGTAGATTTTGCAGTAACTTTAAATCCTTGCCAGATTAGCCCTCTATCTGGATCTATATCGTTACCAGTTGGATTTTCAATCTGGTTACCACGAGGCACTAGCCAAACTTTTACATCAAAGTTTTCAGCAGACTGCTCGTTTGGAATGACATCTTTTGCAGTAACACTAAGCTTCCTATCCTCTGAAAGATATTTCAACTTAGTAATTACTGGTGTGAATGACTGAGAAGAAGGAATATCAGGGAATGTGATTTCTGAATCTACGATATCAAATGCGTTAGATGGTAATACGCGTTTATAAGCCCCAGTAATTGTATAAGAAACAACTGTTGAAGACGTTGCCATCGAAGCAAAGATTCCAATCGCTGAAATACCTGCCATTGCTCCAGAAAGTCCTCCGCCTGCAAAGCGCATTGCAATACCTGCGGCAGCTCCTGCATGCCATATGGCAGAGTTAATATCAACTCCCTTAACTTCTACTTCACCAGTATCATACTGTTCTTGACTCTGACGATAACTAGTCATGTAAGTACCAGAGAAACCACTGCCTTTGTATGGCGGGCTTGCCGTCCGTGCCATACCATCAGCATCAATAAAGCCGTTATCGACTAGCCACCAAGTATCATGCTCAGTACCATCTACGTCACGGATAGTACCTTTTTTCCAGAACATGACTTCAGTACCAGCAACTAGCTCTTCAAGCTCCCCTGTTTCCGCATTGATAGCTTGTTTAGGTACTTTAATTGCTAACTGTAATGGTAGATCAGATTTATCGTCGCCAATATTTATCTCAAAAGCTGTCAGCGAGGTGATCACATCTGGAGCAGGAAGTGGCATCCCCACATCATCTAACGCCACCTCATTGATAGATACCTCAGTACCATCAGCAAGTGACCCAGGTGCTATCATCAACTGATTGCCATTGGTATCTTGCACTACTGTACCATCGCCTTGCGTGATGGTGGCCGTACCAGTGATTGGCTCTTTTATCTTGAGTAGCAGATCATACTGTCTACCATCGTTGATGACGGATACTTTAGCAGTACCAGTCTGCTTCGCATGTATCATACCGTCAGCGGTAATGGTCGCTATACTGTCATCACTGATATAATAAGTTGTACCCTTATCAGCAGCATCAATACGATTGCCATCGATATCCGTTACTTTTAGCTGCCTTTGTCCTTGCAATGGCAGTGTGACTGCTAATGGATAGACATCGACTTCGATATCGTCATAGCTATTTGGTATATAACCATCTAAGCTCACACTAAAGGCATTGACCCCTTCGATGCCGCGAGCGATGACCTTAACCACCGCTTGCCCTGCGCCCACTGCCTGCACATTACCTAACACATCAACAGAAATCACACTGTCATCACTAGACACAAAACGTACATAATCAGCAGGTAAGTAAACACCTGATTCATCTTCAAAGTCACCAGTGAGCTGTAGCCTATCGCCACTGCCTATACCTAGGCCTGTTATACGCTCAATATTGATCATAACTAAACGGGCATCACTGATATTAACCGTCAGCTCTATCGGTTGACTGGTACTAAAGCCATCATCAGCCTGTAGTGCTATTGTCGCCTTGCCTGTATAACCTGTCTCAGGTGTAAATACCAAAGTATTACCATCTGCAAGCAGCTTACCAGCCCCATGAGTACCACCTATCACTTGCCAGAAAACAGCATCGCCTTCTAGGTCTTGAGCGATATCATTAAGACTTGCCTGCGTACCCAAATCGACATGAGTACGATCAAATGCTTGGCGTTCCTCTTCACTAAGCACACCCACGGGCGCGCGATTGGCTTTAAAACCGTAATTGGCAAACAATATCTGCCGATCACTGGCATCAATATTACCATCACCATTGAAGTCTGCTGTAGCATTTGTTGCTGCAAAAGCGGCATCCCACCGTGCAGAGTCGAGACTGTCAACATTACCATCTTGGTTTATATCACCAGCAAGTTGGATACTTACTTTAGTAGTACCTTGCCCTGTCACTTCTAACTGCTTAAAGCCTGCTTGAGTTATCCGAATTAAAGACGTAGTAACCCCGTTAGCACCCGTTTTGCTACTTAATAATTGCGTTCCTGAACCAATGCTACTGATGGTACTACCTGTCGTATGAGTTACCGCAATGATAATACTGCCTGTCGCGCCTGCAACCTTTTGTGTGCTGGTAAGCTCAGACTCACGGATACCATAGCTCAGTGCGACTGCCTCATTGGTGAGATCACCGGTCCAAGTGTTAGTCGTGTCATCACTCCAGTCGATAGCCGCACCAAGATAGGCTGAAGCATCTGCGCCAAGCAGTTGCCCGTCATCGGTATAGCCATAGCGATCTCCTGCGTCACCTGTCATCAATGGACGAGCAATGATTAGGTTACCTTGCGCGTCATAACGGTAGACGATACTGGTTAGATCGTCTTGTGCATTCATACCAACGACACGCTCAATTCTACCTTCAGTATCGCGGATGAACTGCACGCGAGATTGATGACTGCTATCACCGACCAGTGCAATGCCACTATTTGTCACTAACCATTGGCTACCATCGGCAAAACGAATTTGCTCGATACTGCCTGTTTGGCTGACTTGATAGCTGTCCCCTTTTGTATTAGTCAATACAAAACTGGTGGGTATCCATGCCAGCCCAGTATCTGCATTGTATAAGCGATCGCCTTGCGTCGCTAACGTCACGCTACTTTGGCTATCGAGTGTACCAACTCGTAAACCCCAACCTTCACTCTCGTTAAATACTGGCTGATACTGTCCATCTGTCTGCTCGTCAAGCTGGAGCGTAAAGCGCAGGTTGCTAACGACACTGGCATCCAAGCCTGCTGCTGTATTGTCTATGACATTTGGTAGTTGCATCCATAATCTTGTACCGTCCCGCCAAGGCGCGGTCGCACCTAAGGCGTCCCTGTCTGCTTGATCATGAGTAAGATGAGTATCTAGTAGTGGTAGCGTCCAGTTGCCAAAGTCTTGAGTACCAGATTGGCGAATATCGGTATTCTCTAAGCTACGCAGTAAAGAAATAGTATGATTACCAAGCTGATAGATAGCATCCGAATGGGTAGTCGCTGCTACTTTATCTTGGCTATCGATCAACACGTTCGCAAGCTTAGTGCTCACGCGACCTGCCAGATCCCATGCGGTTAGTCGTAGCTGATAGACACCATTGACAAACTGAGCAGGGTCTAATGTCTTAAGCTCAATAGCATCGTTAAGATTCTCTGCGCGGTAATTTTGCTCTGATAATGTGAGCCAGTTCAAGCTTTGAGTGGCTTGACCGACACGCATTGGTGCAATTTCAAGTGTATACCCCATCATTTGCGCATCTTGTAAGATGGCAGCGATGGCAGTTGTGTTGTTGATAGTAATAGGCTGCGTAGAAGTATTTGCTGTACTTAGCACCTCAGACCACGTCAATGCCGGAGCGGTACTATCAGAAGAGTCTTTGACTCGAACCTGACTAATACTATTATGGCTAAAGCCATCAATATCGGTAGCCGTTACTTTTATCTCTATAAGGCCATGCATACTTGGCTTTAGTTTGAGACGACCAACGTTATCTAGCGTGACGTCTTGCCATACCTCAGGATTACTACCACCCAGTGCCTGCCCGCGCATCTGTACTTGGATGTCAGCTATCGCAGCATAGCTGTCTGCACGTACCGTTGCTGTGACTAATTGCCCTGGCATAATAGGCGTGCTTGGTGTTAGGTTAACTGTGATATCAGGACGGATGCTGGTCTTATCAGCCACCACTCTCAAGGTAAAAATGTAGGAAGCCGTATTGTGTCCATCATTTACCGTCGCGGTTACTTGATAATCGCCCACTTGTCCAGGGCCTGGTATCCATTCGATGACACCGCCCTGCTGATTGTAAGAGGCACCTTCAGGTAAGTTTGCAAAGCTGACCGTTAGATTGTTTGTTTGTGCCTCGCCATCGGCATCATAAATACTAATGCCTTGGCTTTGATTACTATCTTCACGGATGATGGGCAAACTAAACTCACTTCCCACTACTAACGCATGGTTACTGGCATTGATAGTCGGTGTTTTATTGACATCTAAGACGCGTACTTGTACCGTTTTTAGAACACGTATTTGTCCATCAGTCGCTGCAAAGGCGAACTCATAAGCCTCATCAGCTTGTACTGCATTATCAACCGTTTGCAGCGATGGCGTCCATTCAAAATAACCTGTGGTTGCATTAAACAGCACGCCATCAGGGGTATTATCATCATAGACAAGGCTATAACGGATTGCGTCATTATCGCCATCTTGCGCTAAGAGGTTAAAACTTAAGGTCTGACCTTCATAGACCAGTTGCATCGGCATAGACAATAGCACTGGTGACTGGTTGGTATTGGCAACCTTGATGGATATCTTTTGGCTCGCAACTGCCATACCATCTGACGCTGTGACCACCAGATCATATACTCCTGCATTTGTTTGTGCGGCAAACTTGCCTGGCAACCAAGAAAGTAGCAGTTTGCTTTGGCCATTACTCATAGGCTGCGTTGTCATGGTCATGCCTTTGGGCAGCCCTGACACATTCCAATGAGCTGCATCCAAATCATTATCTCGAGCAAATAGCTCAATGCCAAAGACTTGTCCTTCATGAGCATCAATACTGATAGTATCGGTATTTGCCGTAACTTGGCCTAGTAAATGCGCTTCTCCTGTTAAGACAGCGTCAAGTATTTCTGGAGACTGGTTCTCAGACTTAACGATAATGGTAATGTCTTTTGTAGCGACATTTGGTACCGGCGTGGTTCCTTCTGGTAAGGTATAGCCGGCATTCTCAGGTGGTAACCCACTATCAGATACTGCAAAGGTTAAGTTATATTTACCGATTTGTGCAGATGTCGGTGTCCATACCAATCTCGCCTTACCATATTGCGCTTCTTGAATGATTCTAGCGCCTGCAGGCAGGCTGTCTTTCATAAAGCTTAAGGCATCTTGATCTAAATCAGTCACCTCTATAGGGATAGATAGCTGCTGACCAGCTACTGCTACCACTTGTGAGGGTATATTAATGACTGGAGCTTCTGTCAGACTGGTCACAGTCACCACAAAAGAGGTATTGGTAATCATTGCCTGATTGGCATCGCCATCGCCATCATCTTGAGCGGTGAGCTGAATAGTATAGCTACCACGATCGCCTGTCGTAGGCGCAAAACGAATGACTCCTGATACTATGCGACCTTCTGTTAAAAGTGTCTCACCTGTTTGCTCATAAGTTGCAAAATCTGGCAAGCCATTTAACATCAAGGACAACGCATTACCTTCAACATCTAGCACACTGACAGGTACTTCAAGAATACTGTCTTTTGGTACGGTAATGCTATCAAGCTCACTGAATATCGGTGCTCGATTGGCATTATTTACAATAACAGGAACAGTCATCGTACTCACCGCCGGTATGCCAGTACCATCACCATCATCAGTGGCAGTTACAGTAATGTAGTAAGTACCCGCTTGTTCGTAGTTTGGTCTCCAACTAATCTCTAAAGTCTCCTCATCGAAGACCGCACCTTCTGGTAACCCTTCAACCTGATAAGTGACTGTGGAGGCTATATCAGAACCATCTTCACTGATGGCATCTGCGCCCTCACGCAGACGGATCTTGGGTGTGAAGTTTGGATTGTCAGGATCAAAGGCAAACGTACTGATACGTAATGGCTGTCCCTCAATGATCTGCCACGACTGTACAGGCTCAAATATAGGTGCAGCGTTAGCATTAGCAACATCTAAGCTAAGTGTTTGTGTTGCAACCGTAGTGACGGCGCGCGCGCCATCTGCAGGATGATAAGTCGCAATCAGACGAATAGGAACCTCGGTCAAGCCAGCTTGAGTAAAACCAGGTGTCCAACTGAGCCATCCTGTTTTGCCATCTAACTTGGCACCTGCTGGTAATACGCTAGCATAATACTCAAGCTCTACACGCGTACCATCTGCTTGATTGAGCCCACCTGGCATACTACCTGCAAGCTGAATACCAAAGGCTTCACCTTCACGCAGTTGCTGTGTCTCAATCATCTCAAATTTAGGTTTGGCGTAGCCCTGTACCACTTCAATATTAAAATCGTAATACTGAGTGTGTTTTCCATCAGTGGCAATAACCCTAATATTGTCATAGATCCCAGCTTGATCATAACTTGGTAACCAGCTTAATGTTTGAGTAGCGGCATCATACTGTGCGCCATTCGGCAAGTTTTTAAACGCTACCGTAACAGCATCACCGTCAGCATCCACTATATTGATTGGTAACTGTAACGACTGACCTTCTGTCAATCGGAGGTTACGGACTTGGCCAATCACGGGGGCATGATTACCGCCTTCTACGCTAATATTGAAGCGTTTTAAAGCAACACCCCCTCGGCTGTCAACAACACGCACTAGAATACTAGTGTCTGCCAAATCTAGAGCTGTCGGTGTCCAACGCAAAGTAACTTGGTTTTGATAGTTACCATCGGTATCTTCTACTACCTGCTCCTGCGTAGTAATAGTCATGCCTTTTGGCGCATCTACCAATGACCAAGCAAATACTTGACCATCCTTATCAAGACCCATAATACTAGCCTGCCAAGCTTCTCCTGCCGTAGCATTTAGCAGATCATCTGTGTCTGATAGTTGAGTGGCATCTACGTCTGTATCGTCTACCACAACTGCTTTTATGCTAGGAGGTAAATTGTCGTAAGGTAGGGCATAAACATGATGAGACAGCTGAGCTTTAACCAACTCACCTGCTGTTTGTGTCGTCGTAAAGTCAGACGCAGGTCTGATCGTAACTGTGATGTTTTTTAGAGTTTCACCTTGTGAAAGTCGACCACCCATGTCAGCTAGTGCTTGGGTGGCATCTATCACCCATAGTCCTTGCTGGGCACCGCCCAGTTTTTCTGCATCGCTAATAGAATCAGCGAAGTACTGACCTGGATCTAGCAGCAGCATTAGTGCATTTTTGATATCATCAACACCAGTATTAGTAATACTCACATCATAACTTACCGAACCTGTGAGTCGATCTGCTCGAGTATTTGTAAACTGAATATCGATCCGATTGCTAAAGTCACTTACAGCGGTAAATCCAACCACATAGACGCCATCTAGCCTAATCTGAGCACGGCTCAGGACATTGGACGATACTTCTAAACGCCACTGATCAGGGGTAAGATTAGGAACGGTCAAAATGACTGATTGCGATGCCGCATCCCACATCACTTGCTCAGGTAACAAAGACTGCTTACTACCATCGCTTACAGACACTAGTCTATAATTATTAGGATTGATAACACTACCAACGTCCTGTGTATCCTGCCCTGAATGTCCTAGCCACATGCCTTGATCAAACGTAACCGTGATCTGATTTAATGGTAGTGGCAATAGAGCACCATCATCGATAGATGACCGTACAACCTTTGGCGCTTTGATTGGCGCTATTTCATCAATAAAATTTGTCTGCGCTAGCAGGATTCTGCCATCACTTGTAGTCATCACTGCTTCAGAACGTGTACCGCCTTTTGCAATTTCAGTAATTTCTCGAGTTTTTAGATGCACTATCCATAGCGAGGCACTGTGAGACACATCTGCACTTTGCTCCAACTGACTGCCAGCAATAAGCAAACCTGCAAGCGCAGTGTTTGCCTGTCCAAAAGCAATATTGTCAATTTGACCTGAAAGTGTATATTCGATCTCTGCTCGGCCCTTGTAGCGACCTGACATTGGGAAGCTAACGATATCTGTTGTGCCATGCGTTGCTGAGGTTATCTCTTTGCCTGTCCAAGTGACACCCCATAGACGGCCATCAGGGCCAAAAGCCAAGTCTCTAACTTTATTATTAGAAAAATGTGACCATGCTTTTTTGTTGTCTTCTATAGTAATGTCTAATACTTCAACACCATCACCACTACTTACATAAATCTTACCTGTCGTAGGATCAATAGCTAGAGCGTGAGTTAATGGCTCATTTGAAGGCAGATTATAGTTTTCAATAATATCGCCTGTCTTAGCATCAATCAGCCATAGATCATTGCCTGTCATTACCCATAACTGACCCAACTTATCTACAGCCATATCTAAAATTGGACTGTCAATGCTAAACAGAGGTGAAGTATCGTAACCACCATCCTTGCCATCGAAACTATATACTTCGTTGCGCAGCTCGCCTGCACTGACTAACAACTGACCATTGGTCAGCTGCACCATTGCCGTAGCGCCGATATCAGCACTACTAGATGAGTAGCCTGACGCAAAACCTCTCAAAGCAAAGGGTGCCAATACTGACTGTAAGTCACTGGTCTGAGTAATTTCGCCTACTGGTGCTTGATTGGCAACATATCCTGGCATTCCCTTTTTAACAACCTCATATAAGGCGTTGTCTTGGTAGGCCCGGTCGTGTTTTGCTTGCGGCATCTGCTTGGTTTGTTCAAGTTGCTGTTGAATCCCTAGCTGCTCTAACAGGCTTGCTGTGCTGCCATCGTCAGGTAGTACCGCATTACTGATTGAAGCCGTTTCAGTATTACCTGCCAAATCAGTCGCCATTGTCAAGAACTCATAGCTACTGCCTACTTCTCCAGTAAATATAGCACTGCCTTCACTACCGACAGCTTGCTTTTTCCATATTCTAAAATCACCGCCGTCTTTTGCTACATATACGGTCACGTGCTTAACACCAGCACCTTCGTCAGTTGCTTGCCAGTTCACTTGGTAAGTTGGCAAGTCAGTACTACTAATACTTTTTGCGCTGATCGCACTGATAGGCGCTAGCTTATCCAACTTATAGCTCAGTGACTCACTATCAAAGGGTTCTATACCGTTGAAAAATATTCTAGCGCTAGCTGTTATGTCATCATTGTGCTCTGATTCCACACTATTAGTGACGGTATAACTGACATAGCCTTTATCATTGATTGATAACAGCTCTCTAACGTCATCTGTGATAACCAGTCCAGTCTCTGGGTCGATTGCCTGCAGTAGCCATGTTGCTACGCTACTCTCTGCATCAATGCCTGCACTAACCCTCAGCACGAACCCCTTGGTTGCTGTAAAGTCAAAATCACCTTGGAAACTTGCTTTATCTCCAGGCACACGAATATTAATATCGCCAATTTTGATATCTTTTATTCTGATACGATAAGGATCTAGGCTGTCATCCAATTCAGAGACAATTCTAATTTCGTTAACGACTTGTTCTGTTTGATTGTCGAAGTTGATGGTGAAAGGCAATGCAATATCAGCTGGCAAGTAGCTCACACCCTCTGCATTCGATAATGCTTTAGGACCTTTGACAGATAAAACACTTTGGTCATTTTGTTCAGAGATTTGTGATAAGTACTGGGTCAAGTTTAATGCTTGCGGCCCAATCGGTCTAAAATCCTCGTCTAACATACCAATATGACGCAAATACTCAAGCTCTGCTCTACCACCCGCATAGACATTGAAGTTTAAGAAATGTGTATCTGTACTAGCACCTAAATCAAATTGCTCAAAGTCAGGAGACACTGGTGCGGGCACAAAGACACCTTCACCTTTCGGATTCTCTCTAAAATCATAATAATCATAATCAATTACTTTGGCATCGGGGTCGCCTGACCATTTGGCCGTATCACCATACCACTGCTGAATCTTGGCAAAGAAACTTACCAAGTCGGCTTGAGATACAAACTCATCGCCCGCTTTTCCAACTAAAATCCCTGTTGCTAAGGTTGCATTTAAACTAACCACTTTAACGTCTTCACGGATTGGTGGGGCGTCGTCAATGGGACGCAATAGACCAGCATCTTCTAGCGCTGCCAGCCAGCTTTTTTCCCACTGATCTTTGTCAGAGGCTAATAACTGTAAAGTTTCACTAGCTTCGATATCAATCAATATCGCTTGTCTTATTTTGTCAGCATGTTTTATTTGATCGGCAATGAACTCTTCGCGCGTAATCGGAGTCGCACTACCAAAAATATTAAACCTAAATGGTAGTGATAGGCTCTCGTCTAAAGTAACGTGTACTTCTGGATCTTGACTTAAGAACTTTGCAGCTAGGCCTTCACTAATTTTATTAAGATCTTGGATACCACCATCCAGCAAGCCCTGCTCTTTCCAGTCAGGTCTAATCATATACATCTGATTGCGAAAGCCTTCAAAATCATAGGCCAGCCATTCGTTCAGTCCAGGATACGTTTTGATATTGAAGGTGCTACCTACGAATCCACCAGCCCCTACATCAAAAGCATATCCAGGAGCGAGGTTCAAACCATTAGTGTTTAAAGCACTGTCCAAAACAGCCCATGGTACATCTTTGCGCATGCTACCATCAGCTGGGGTTTCACCATACTGTTGGTTATTGGCAATATCAACATATCGACCATCTGGCTGTCCCCCAATATTAGAGGAGAATATGATGTAAGGTATAGGCAAACCTTCAAACAAGTTGTCACTATAACCCATCTCACTTGTCCCAACATCAAAGCGCACGTAAGGTGTGTCTACGTTGGTTAAGCTCTGTAAAGAGACGCTATAGTCATTCTTACCACCTGGCTCAATATCACGACTTCCGCCGATACCGATAGTGACGTCAGGCTCAATGAAGCGCTCAACCAAATAGCGATACGCTTCAGTGACGCTCTCGCCATTAGTGTTGATCACTTTAATATCGTACAATCCGTAAGGTACTTGCCGTAAGTCAAATATGGCACGGATATGGGTAGCATCAATGACTTGCCAGCGTTCTGGCTCAACTTCGAACACCCCTGGTCGTACAAGCTTCACTAAGGCACCAGCGGCAAACTGACTGCCTTTGATATCTACTGTCACCCAACGATGGTCATCAGTACCGCGGCCACCTTGATCCGGTGTGACTTCAGTAATAGACAATGGCATTGCTTCTGCTAGTAAGCTAACTTTAGGCTGCTCACCAGAGACGGCACGAGACTTGACCAAGATATAGTAATCACCTGCCTTAGAAGTGGGTATCATAACTTGTTGATTGGCTGACATTGCATCGGTATATGCCGCATCATAGTTATAACCACTTGGGATGTCGCCATAACGGACATAGACCTCATTGACCGCTTTATCATTATCAGATTTCAGTAAAACTCGTAGTGTCTCGCCATCTGATACATTTACTTTATATAACTTAGTATCATCACCATTTAGTGACAGCAATTCCTTAACACCTAACTCAATCTCTGGAACTGTCACCGCAACACTGGCTGCCGATGCATTGAAGTTGTTCGCTTCTCCGGGCGCAAATACCAGTCCATCGCTGGTATAACGAATACTACCTTCGTACACTTCATTGTAGGCATCAGGACGAACAATCACTCGCCAATTACCGTCTTTTACAGGTGGCATCGTAATTTTTACCAAATCACCTTTAGCGTTTTTGTAACTCTTTAAGGTAGCTGTATAGCTCTCTTTAGCAGTTAGACCATTCGTATGGTATACATGACCCAATAAAATATCATCTTTATCCCAAGCATTATCAGAGGACAGATAAATAGCATCCGCCCAGCTTCCATAGGCTCGATTATCAGACTGATTTTCTACTGAGTAAGTCACCTCAATCTCGTCACCAACTGCTACTGACGCCAGTACTGTCGTATCAGTCACTACTAAATCTGACGCATCAGGAATGGTAATTAATATAGGCTGTAACGCCGCACCATCATTATTGCCTTCGTTGTCAAACTCAACGACACGACCTGTATCAGCTACATTATGGTCTGCATCAGTTAATACAAAGACGTAATAAGCCCCATCATAGTCTATCGGCGCTTTAAGACTTAGACTGGCATCATAAGTACTGTCTTTATCTAGACCACCCTTGTGACTGACGTAGCCTAAATAAGTATCTTTTTGCGTGTCTAAGAAACGGTCTTTGGAGAGATAAATACGATCATTCCAACCATATTGATTGTCAGGTACAGCACCGCCTTTATTGATAACTTGATAATCTACTGAGAACTGCTGGCCTGCAATAACATTGGTTGGTGTGGCGACAGAGGTAACTTGCAAATCTGGTGGTGCAACAAAAGTAATCGGTAGATCAATGGCGGTAACATTATTACCCTCATCGCCGAACTCCTGAACAAAGCCCGTATTTCGGCTGCCATCGATAGTTTGTAGTCCTTGTCTAATGCTGCTCGTTGCATCTCCACCTTTATAAAACTCAGTATCAGCCTTTACAATTAACTTAAAATCGCCACCGATATTGGTCGGTAGTCTAAAGGTTGCTGAATTGGTATAACGCTCACCAGGCTTCAAATACCAGATATTACCATCGGCATCTCTATTGACGACTGAAGTTATTTTGGTTCGCGTATCTGTTTCAATTTTTTCGCCTCTATCGACTAGTGGGTGGTCAGATTTATCAAGATCATCGTCATTCGATAAATAAATACCATCTAACCAAAAGCCACTGCGAGTCTCTCGTGTACCTTGATTAATTACGGTCCATTTAACAGTGATTTCCTCACCAGCCTTAGGATTAGGCTTCGATACCTCTATCTTTTCTATAGCGAGATCAGGTTCACGATATTCAATATTAAGTGTGGCACGCTTAATGTTGTTATTATTTAGATCACCTTCAAATACTGATCCTGTTGTCGCATCTGGGTTATATTTCTTACCACCATATAATGAAAGTGCTTCTATGTTTGTGCTACCCATTGGTTTTTCTATTTGAGCACTTACTGCCGATGTCCTATACCCTATTCTGCCATCAGTGATAACGAATATATAATATTCACCATCAGCACCTACCGGTAGTGATGCTTTTACGTTAGCAGTATAACTTGCCCCATTCTTGAGACCAGCCATGTTTTTATGAGTATAAGTGGTTAAAACCTCATATTCACCCTGTATCATCTCAGGGTATTTACTGATAACCACAATATCTTGCCAATCTTTACTATCACTCCAAACATCAGCGCCATGGTTGGTAACTGTCCAAGATATATCAGTCAGCTCACCTGAAAAATTATCAGGTTGAGTGATAATTTTAGTGACTTGTAAATCTGAAGGCTGACTATTGACCTCAGTATCTGTCAATAGCTCGTTATTCGCTTTCGTAAGTTCTTGAATTGAATCTTTATAGCTTGCAGACGTATTGGTTCTCACAATAAGATACTTAGCATCTATTGATGGTGCCAATGTCACTGTTTGTGAGTTGGTATACTTCTCTAGATTACCCAGCCCTCGGCTTTGCTTATAGCTACCCAGTAACCACTTTTCTTTAGCAGTAGTTAAGTCTGTGCTATCGGATAACCATACCTCATCGACCCAATTATTAATTTGGTCAGCCATTTTTTCTTCGAACGCATCGGCAATATTTTGTACCGTATAGCTAAAGCTAAACTCACTACCTGCCTTGACCTGTTGATCAGCGGTCACTTCTATGATCTTTAGGTCAGGAGGCGTATATCCTAATACGTCTATTTTTCTAGACGAATAGTTATTGTTATCCAGCTCCGCTGGGTCATTTGGGTTGACGTTTGAGGCTAATGTATCTTCTAAAATAACATCGTACGTATCACTCCATACGGTGATATACCAAGTACCTGATAGAGTGCCCTCAGGGATAGTCGCACGAATATCACCTAAATAATCTTCACCAACTTTCAGATTACCTGTATGAGTAACTTTACCCAGTAAAATATCGCCACGGACAGAACGCGGGCGTGTTGGGTCTTTTGTTAGCCAAACTGTGTCTGTCCAACTATCTGTTTTAGCCTCTATTCCTTGCGTAGGCGCAGAGCCTTTATTACTAACTTTATATCGCACATCAATCGTTGAACCGTGTGCAACTTGATCTGGGGCGACTACTTCTTCAGTCACCAAGTCAGAAAAAGGTACCGCATTGACATGTAGCTTTTTAACAAGATGATTATTAACTTCATTAGGATACTCATCTAGTTTGTAAGTATCATCAGCAACTACAATGACATAAACATCACCGCGATATTGAATGGGTATATCAATATCTGTCGATTCAGAAGTATAGCTTTCTGTTGGTGCCAATGCAGACGGGTTACTGATACGACCGATCAAAGTATCGTCAGCACTTAATTTACCGTCCAATGATAAATAAACCGCATCTTGCCATTGCTTATTGGTCGATTTTGAACCTAAGTTACTTACGGTAAATTTAACAGCAGTTTTAGTACCTGCTGTTACCTCTTCTGGAACCACAGCATCTGTAACGCGTAAATCAGGGCGAGCGTATAAGCTTACCGCTAAAGCATCCTCTGACACTTTTTTATTATTTTGACTAAAGTTACCATGCTCGTAGATACTGTTATTTTTATTGGTAACAACCTCTAACCGCCAAACCCCTTGCATTTTTTGCGGTAGTCTAATTTGTTCCTGACGAGTATATGTTTTTCCAATTTCTAAGGGCTCTACATAGTTATATTGACCTAGTGATATGATGTTGGTTTCATCTGATGTAGATATAAGCCTTACTTCGTCTACCCATTGTCCTTGTGCAATAGCATTGCCTTGGTTTTTTACTTGCCATGACAGCTCAATTAAATCACCCTCTTTCGCTTCTGCAGGAAGAGAGATATTGCTAACAACCAAATCCGCTGACGGTGACAAGCTAATTGGTATGGAGACGGATGTAGTATTGTTCTTATCATGAGTAAACTCGAATACACCACCAGTCTTAATATGTAATGTATAGTCACCCTCTAACCCATTAGGAAGGACAACCTGAATCGTACTATTATATGTGTCACCAGCACTCAAGACGCCCAAGTGACTTAGGTATCCTAGATTCCATATTTTGCCACTACCATCAGGGTTCTCAGAAAGCCATACCTTATCTGTCCACTGATTTTTATCAGTGATACCAATTCCTTGATTACTCACTTGCCAAGAGACATCAATGGTATTGCCGCTGGTTGCAGTACTAGGTATCGACACTGAATCAACCACTAAATCAGCATATTTAGTCGGCATGACATCTACAGCATCACTGCTCATCATGACATTGTTATTGTCTAAATCATTTTCCCAAACTGAACCAGCACTATCAGTTTGTACAAATATACGCCCATGACGCGTAAAGTCAGGACCAAACTGATAGCTGATACTGTCGCTATAACTTTCACCAACTGCTAACTCACCATGGTGCTCTTTAGTGGCTAAGATAATATCATCACTATCACCTAGTACATCATTGGCAGAATAGATGATACTGTCTGTCCAGCTTAACGTTTTACCACTACCAATACCTTGGTTGGTTACAGTCCAATCCACTTGGATGGTTGCAGGAGCAGCAATAGTCTGCTTTGGCGCTTGTACCGAAGTGACCGCAAGATCAGCATAATCATTTATGGCAATTTGTTGTAACTTTTGCGCGCTATTATTACCCTCACTACCATTTTCGGTGTTACGGTTAGTCGCATCGGTTACAACGATGAAGTACCATGAGCCTTCTAAACTGACAGGAATGTCGTAATTGATACTACTAAGGACTTTATCACCAGCTGCAATCGAGCTGTGAATGGTTTCTTTTAATAAAATATCGTCACGATCAATACTATCGTTTTTTGACAGATAAATACGGTCAACGACATTTTCTGCTATAGCTTCACCTGCATTGACTGTCTCCCAATCTATCTGGATAGGCTCCCCACCTTGAAGTTTACCTATCGTACTAATTTGACCTACAGTCAAGTCTGGTGACACGACACCCATGGTAGTGGTTGCGGTATTGTCATTCTCTTCTGACTCTACAATATAACCAGAATAATCAACTTCTAATCTAACCGTCCAGTCACCATTTACTAGTTGCGGAACTCTAATTGAAGCAGTCTTTGCGGTAGTGCTATTGGGCATCAAAACGATTGCGTCTAGCGGTAATGTGATAGTAGCGGTTTGACTTGGATCATTGGTATTGGTAAATACCATTCTATGGTAAGTGTTGGCATTGATAATATCTGTGCCAGTGTTTGACAAATCAAAGGTAACTTCAATTGGTTGACCAACTTGCACCTTGTTATCAATTGATAAATTATTAACGGTTAAGTTTGGTACTGGCTCTTCACCAACGAATATAGCACCTGTATAGATTGCTATATTATTCCCTGTCTTATTCGGCTCGTAGGTATTACCAGAGGCGTCTGTTTTGATGATAACGTAGTAGTCACCCAGTAAATTTTTGGGCACTTGAATCTTCATAGAGGATTCATAAGTTGCATCAATAGCTAAGGTGCCCGTATGAGATTTGGAGGCAATCTTTATCGCATCTCCATTGAGGACTGCTGTTTTAGAGAGGTAAATGTCATCAACCCAGTAGTTAGCACTGGTTGAAATCGTGCCCTGATTTAGCACACTCCATGATATCTCCAAATCGCGCCCAGCCTTCGCCGCTTCTGGGAGAGAAACAATTGAAGGTATTAAATCTACATACGTTTGTAAGATATCAAAATCTGCAGAATTTTTCTGATTGTTGCTAACAGTCTCGGGCTCTAGCTGACTTTGGTTGACATCTGTTATTACAATAAGGTGATACTGCCCTGCAAGGTTACGAGGTATATCAATTGACTGCTGAACAGTATAGGACTCACCTATTTTTAGTGGCTCAGTTCTGGCTACTTGCGCTAGTACCGTACCATACTGCGCATTACTTCCATTTTTTATCAGAACAACCCGATCCACCCAGCCATTGCCTTGAGTATCTGACTCTCCATTATTTGTAACAGTCCAACTGACTTGGGCAGCATAACCAGACTTGACGGAACTGGGGGTTGTGACGGTAGACACAGATAAATCAGCATATTTTTTCTCAGATACAGACAAGTCTTTGCTTAAGGTATTGTTGTCTTCCCCACTACTATCTGAGTTAACTTCGAATATCAGTCCGTATCCTGACAAATTGGAATCTGCTGTGACTGATAATACAAAGTCACCACTACCTTTGAGTCCTTCAGGTAATTTAAAGCTGTACTGACGTTGTCTACTCTCATTAGGTAGCAAATTTTCGCTATCATCAAAGGACACCGACGTATCTAGTATCTTTTCTCCTACCGACCCATCTGCATTCTTTTTATAAAGTGTTACTCTATCCTGATAGCTAATAGGAACTGGCATATTTCCTTGGTTGGTTTCAGACCAACCCAAGGTCACCGTGTCACCTGCCTGCAACTCATCATTGTCAATGACTAGGTCACCAATCACAATATCTGGCCCTGCCGACACCACAATTTGAGAGGTATTATCTGCTTTATTAACTGATTGGTCGCCTTCTTCTATTTGTAGATAGGCATCTGTCATAACACTAATGGCAAACTGACCGAGACCATCAATACCTGCAGGCCATATGAAGCTCGCTTGACTATTTTGCACCTCACCTGGTGCAATGAGGGCATCGCTAACGACAACATCGACGGTCGCCACCACTTTATTGGTGGTGGTATTGACAATACTTAGTTTTTCTATCCAGTTTCCTAAAGCAGGCACTGTACCGGTATTTCTAGTACCCCAATTCACTGTGATGGTCTGGCCAGACTGCCAACTATCAGCAGGTGTTAATTGAATGTCGGTCACTACTAAATTGGGGTACTCAGCCAATTTCGACTCAAAGGTAACCTTGATGATATTATTTTCTTCATCACTGCCAGTTTCAGCTTGCGTGTTGGTCATATCGGTCTCGACAATGACTTCAAACTGACCTGTGCCTGCTGCGCCCTCTGGCAATCGGATCTTCGTTTGACGTTGTCTAGACTCGGTAGCAAGAATAGATCCTTGCGTAACCTCATCGTAAGTCACTAGCTTTTGCGCAATGATATTACCCGTTGCAATTTCTTTAATGATAATACGCTCGGCGAAGTTACCTAGCGTAGGCTTAGTGCCTTGGTTTGTGGTTGTCCAGCCAATCAGGACATCACTACTAGAAGTGATGTCACTATTTGGTATTGCTGAAGACACTTGCACATTATCTACTACAAGATCCATCTCACGTGATATTGTTTCCAGCTCAATAGGTCTTGGTTGATAAGTATCGTTGACGAACGTAATAAAGCGATAGGGCAAGTCGATATTCTTATTACCATATTGCTCAATGACGACGGTGTAGTCACCATCAACAGTCGCTACAAACTCATTATCACCTAACGTTTGAACTGACTGATGACGGCCATAAGGATCAATCACACTAATGCGTGCGTTGTAGTTATAAGTCCAACCCTCATGATGATAACCATATTGTCGTTCGAGAAGATTCTGGAAGTCCATATAGATGCGCTGCCCAGCTTCAACATTCAGTTTGAACTGCTCAGCACTACCGTCTTTATTGAGGCGACCTTGTACCAGTTGACCTGACTCAAGCGTCTGTGACGGCTCTAGGTGTAGTAGTTTAAATTTATAATCCTGATTAGATTCATAGTCTGTCTTGACAATCAGTTTATAGTCGCCTTTTGCTACAAGATAGCTCTCGCTACTTTCATATACCTGACGATTTGATATAGCATCTTGACCAGTATGAATATCTACCAGTCGCCAATTAACGTTACTATTTGAGTCGATTCCATCAAAATATATACGGCTTGCATCTGTAATGGTTAGCTGGTACTCATGCTGCTGAACAGCGGGGGTTAGCTTGCCCGAAACGATTTGATTAAGTTCAATATGATTGTTGACTGGTGACTGAACTTTATCAATTTGGAAGTCGACCCAGCTTAGATTATTGTAGTAACTGCGACTATCAAATAACAAATAATAACGCCCGTCCGACATAATTGTTGCAGATGTAGAGTCCTCGTATCCGATACCTGATAGGATTTGTTGACCTTGTTCGTTATATAGGGTCCAATCTCCTCTTGCATAGTAATTCGTCGAGTTATTACCTAGCGTATTGAAATAAATCTCGTTCCCTGCTGTTGCGTCAAACACGAAGCTGACTGCTTCATTATTAGGACGTGATGATACGCGATTGGTTTCAGCCAAATTGATAGCGGTAGACTGAGCATCAAGGTTTGTCCATTCAAAGCTTGTAGAAGATTCTGATGATCTTTGCCATAGTGTCAGCTGATAAGAACCTTTAGTCAGATACACAGGAGTGTCGTAACCGGTGATTATTACCTTACCTGTGTCATCAGTAATCAATACTCGCTGATAATCATTGTAAGTTCGCGAATCGTTAGATAAATTATCTAAATACCATAAACCATCACTATCTACATTCAGACTGAAAGTTTTAATTTCATTTTGCTTAATACTACCTTGCCAGTTATTGATTGGCGTTTCATAATCAGCAGTCGTAAAATCAGATACTGGATTGTTTACTTGTACTGAAGCTTGACGTTCAATCGTTAACTTCATAGAACCTGTATAGCTCGATTCTACACTACCATCATCTACAATTTGAGGGTTATAATTACGATTATAATAACCACTAACGCCCAGATAATAGATACCTGTGGTTGTAATTTTATAATTAATACTGTTAGTAGTTGACGTTATCTTATTACCATTTGCATCGAATAAATTTATCCATGGGGTAAAGTTGCTGTCAGTACTTATATATAGCGTTTCACCTGCCGCAGCCATGAAGCGATACATATCTACATCTTTATTAGCTTGTTCACCGTTTCCAATTACAGAAATAACTTGCGCGCTCTGCTGCAGCGTAGTCACTACCTCAGTAGCTGTCAGTAGCGTGTCACCGGTATCCTCTTCTTCACTATTAGCAGATTGACGATTAAACACTAGCTCACTTGTATTTTTGCCATTGAAGCTTGAGCTTGCAGATACTGTTAAGTAATAGATCCCATTAGTCATTGCAAGATGCGTCACACCTTCTTGTGTGGCACTAGCAAGAGTATTACCCTCGTTATCTAATATATCGAACTCAACTTGTGCTGATGCAGCAGCAATAGAGATGACATCATCTGCCGCTAACATAAAACGGTAATACGTCGGGCTTTCTATGCTAGATGATCGTGTTAACTTATAAGGTTGGTTAGATTTTAGTGGTACATCAATGGCAGACTCCAAAGTACTACCTTGAGCAGATAAAATGTCTGAGAGTGTGTTTGTAGCAGCAGTAAAGCTATAGCGATGTTCACCATTAACATTACTAGATATCTTAAGTACGTAATCGCCTTGCTTTAAAAAAGTGATGTCACTATTAATACCGTTAAGACTATTCTTCGTACGTATTTCACTACCGTTTGGATTTAAGAGGTGCAATGTGATGTTGGTATTGGAGGAAGTAATATCTGATAGGTTCAAATAGCCATCTTTAGTCATATGGAATGAATAGCTGTCTTGATCCTGCGAAGTATTGAACGCTCCGTTAGTTAGTGTATCGAGCTGAAGCGCTTTGCTCTGGCGCAGTACGTGATTTTTATTGACCGTAAACGTTACTGGCGTATCAGTAGGTGCATAGAACTTATTAACGATAAGATAAGCGTCGCCTGATATACTTGGGGTAAAGGTTTGCGTCTGATAATCGTAAGCATCAGAGGCTAACATTTTTCCTTGCTCATCAACAATTTTATAACGTAGCTGATTGCTGGAAATACCACCTAAATTCACTTGATATTGTTGCCCAGCTTGTACGTCTAGTTTGTATATAGCCTCACGTTCGTTGGCTGCAATTTCTCCTGTCAAGCTGTCATTATTAATAGTCAGACTCTTTGCTTGATCAGCAACATCAATAATCTCAAACTCATAGTTCGGCGTGGTCATATCTGATGCAGTGACTTCTACAACATACTGGCCAGGTTGCAAGTAATAATGATTGATATATCTGCTATCTAAGTTAATCCAGCTACTTTCGACATCACCATAAGGGCCAAGCAAACGCGCAGAATAACTTCCTGAAAGCGCATTAATAGCAATATTTTTTGCAGTATCTACGTTAATGACATAACGATGTACATCACCACCTTGCTGTATTTTCCCAACGATCTTTTCATTGGTTGATAGCGTCGTCTCAATGGTATCGTATTCACGTACGAAGAGACTGCGATTGCTTAGTCGATCATAACTAGATGAGCTTGCATAAGAGATGACATAGTATTCGGTGGTTTTGGGTAATACTGCTTTAACCGTGTCGCTGCTTGTATTGACCAGAGTGTTGCCATCACTATCTACTACCAATAGTGAATTACTATACCCTAAATCCTCAAAAATGACGGTTTGACCTTGTTTGCCTTGGAATTTCTTAATAATCGGCGTACGGTAGTTGATGTTAGCTGCAGTAGACTTTTGATTGAAAGTCAACTCATCAAGATCGGCAGTGTTGGCGAGCGTAAAACCATAAGCGTAATCCTTATAGTAATCTCTTGTCTTACTAACCTGTATGGTATAGCTACCAGCTTCTAATATGCGAGTAGCATTACTGGAAAAATCGACGATTTGGCCGCGACTATCCAATAGTCTAATATCTGTATAGCTTTGCTGATACTTAGAGAATATATATTGACCCGACTCAGCAAGAGTAAATCTATGGTTAACAACATTTGCAGCAATAAAGTCTTTAGCTTCAAAAGCGGTTCCAATTTCATAAGCTACAGTTGAGATCTCACCTTTGCTGAGAGTAATATCTGTGGCTGTACTATAGCTGTATTCCGTATCTATTTCTAAATAATACTCACCAGTGTGCCTGGCAGTAAACAATATTGATTTCTGTTCAGAATAATAAGGTCGAAAAGTGTTAGTAGAAACAGTGTCGTTATTAAACCGTAAGGTCGTTCTGACATCATCATAGTAGTTAAAACTACCATTGAAAGTGATCTGATAGCGCTCTCCTGCGACCAAGTCCATCTTGATAGTCTTTGGCTCAGAAGCATCGTCAAAAACAATACTCAAAGGTTCTGCATCAGCTTCTGTCAGCTGACCTGCCACAATGGGACTAATCAAGTCAGCAGTGAAAGAAAGGGGTGTTGGTATAGCATAGTCTCTCTCTGCAGAGGCACGTAACTGGTAACGACCTGACTCTAAACGGATAGTCTGCTTGTCATAATCATTAAATGTACGAATATGATTGCCATAGATATCATACAGTTCAATATCTAGTTCTGAGTTTGGTGTAATGACCAAACGGGTGCTATCATTTTCGCTTATTTCAAAACTGTAGTAATATGTCTGATTGTTACCGTTTAAACCAAGGAACTCAGATGATGTTTCTGTGCCTAATACCAAAGGTTGAAGTACACTTCTAGGTTTTTGAGCGATTTCAAAGTTTAGTGATGTTGCTGCATTGGTATTATTACTGTACGCGATATAATATTCACCGCTATAAGGTGCTTTGAGTGAATAATATGCAGCTTGTTGAGCATTGATGCTGGTTACATAGTCACCATGCTTGTTATAAACTATGAATGTACTGTTATAACTTGCGTCCTCAAATAGATGCAGGTAATTGTCCTTCTCACTATCCAATACTACTTTAAGCAGTAAGCTATCTTGCTCTTCTGTTAGATTGGCTGCGAAAGGTACATCTATAGCAAGCTGGCTAGCTGATTGACCATCAATTATCTCGAACACTGCTGGCTCTCCAGCACTATAGCTAAACGCTAGCTTATAGTTACCTGCGGGCAACCATAAGCTTCGATTGAAATCATATAAGTTCCCACTGTATAACTCTTCACCACGCTCTCCTAATAACGTCACACGCTGGTTGTAGCCGCCTTCGTCTATGGTAATCATGACAAAGTCAGCTTGTGACAGAGTAAAGCTATATTCCTTGGTAGGTGCAGTCCATTGGGTTTGCTCGTTGACCACCACCATGGTAGGTTGTACAGCGTGTACAGACGTATCTGATTTTATTTCAAAGGTAGCTTGTGCTGGTGAGGCATTTTCAGTATCAATTTTAATATATAGCTTAGTTGGTAGTCTTTCTAACACAAAGAGATCATCAGCGGCTACTTCATGTAACCACACACGTCCACTTTGATCGTACACAGTAATGTTAAAGCCAGTGTCGTCTTGAGCCTTTAAACTGAAATTTATAGGGAAGTTACTGGTGTTATCATATACGAACCATTGTGCAGCTTGACTTTCAGACAATACAATGTCTTGTGGCTCATTGTCCACAATAGGTGTTGCTAGTGTATCTACTGACACAGCTACAAACTGCAATGTAGCTGCACTTTGGTTATCGATGATTAAAGTGTATTGCCCTTTTTGTAAATACACGGCTTCAGAATATTGCTTATTGTCTTCAAATACAGATTCTACCTCAACAATCTGAGGGAGAATTTGTGGTACTTCATCAGTTGATGTTTCCCATGTTTCTAAATAGATAGGCCCCTCAATAGGTCCTCTAACGGGGCCACTATTAAACATAGGGTAGCTAGATAATACTAAAGACCCATCTTCACTACTACCCTGAAAAAGATCAAACTCAAAACCAGTCTCCGCTAACAAATTAATCTGCCAAAATCCATCATCTTCAATAGTGAAACTCAGCTTACTAAACTGCTCAGCTTGCATATCAATAGAATGTGCATTACTCGTATTTTCGATATCTAGCGTGCCTAGATCATAGCTCTTTTGCGGATAGGCGATGATCTCCAATGTTAAAGCCACAACAGCGTTTGATGAAACGTCTTCGAATGTAGAAGACTCGTTTTGAGAAGGGACTTCATTCAGCTCAGAAGTACTCTCTAAAACCACACCTTCTGGAAATGCCTCAACGAACCCATCACCATCTATATTTTTTTGCAAAGATAAGGTGTATGTACCTGCTTCAGTGAAAAAAACATCACCAAAAGTATTGAATCGGGAATTGTCATATACCAATTGTGCATTTTGATCATATATTTGATAGGTGTAACCATCTGCACCTTCAAGCTCATTGAGTGTGACTACTTGATCTTGAGTAACCTCAAAGTTATATAGCCCTATATTCTGATTATCAGGGATGGTTAGGTTATTAGTTTCACCAACTGCTAAAGCCTCAGCATCTGCCGAACTTAGGAAACGAACGGTGTTTGTGTTTGCCACTTCAGAATAACTATAATAGTCTAGAAGTAATGAATACTCTTGATTGGCAAAGACAAACCTAGGATCAGTCCAACTCTTAAGTTCTTGCGGCAACATACTTGGAGACTCATTCACCCCCCAACCTTCAAACAAGACAAATAAGTTACTATCTGATTCTCTATCTTTACTCACTGAGTCAATGAACAACAAGCCTTGTTGCTCTGGGTTAAATCTAGCAACTACTGGTTGATTGCTTTCTAAAACTAAGTCTTCTGTAAGATCAATCTCGTTTAGGTTTTTTGAATTTTCAGGAAAGAAGTGCTCGATATTTAAGACAGCATTATCCCAATATTTTATACTCTCTTCTGACTTAATGTAAAAATAACCATTAGCGTTACTCAGTCTTATATTTTGCGTACCATCAGTTATCACATTGTCCGGCCACGTCGTTGCCTCACGTGAAACATCCTCGAAATAATATTCGTATACGCCTATTGGCGCGTCTGCAGCTTTAAAAAAATAGTAGTCTTTAGAAACATCAATACTTATAGACTCATCAACAAGGACATCACTAGCAAGGATCTCATTTAAAAATGTTAGGCTAAAACCATCAAGGATTAAGTCATTATCTGAAGGTAATATGCTATCACTTTCAATGCTGCTCACAGCATATACTTCCAACTCATTACCAGGCCTTTGTGAAGGTACTGTATATTCTATTTCGTTTATAACAATACTATATTCACCTGGCACAAGATCTATAATCTTGCCATCGACGCCTGTATAGATAACTTGACCATCTTTAATCAGCATCCATTCCCTATCTAGGCTTGAGCTCATATCTATGACCCAATGAGCCTGACTATCAACTGAGAAATCTATTTTTGCAGAATCACCATAAGAGCTAAAAGTATGAGATATTTGTGTTGGCTCAGATATCTCTAATATGCCAATTGAGACATCATGTATCAGTGGAGGTAATGTAGATATAGGTAACGTTTGTATAGTAAAATCAAAGTCTTGAATGCTACTATTAACATCAAACTCTAGGTAGTAAACTCCTTTTTGTGCCCTATCAGCTAAAACTAATGTATCTGTTGCAAAACTAGATTCATTGTAAATATACTCATCGAATATTTCACCTGTAGGGCCAAAGAGAGTGACTCTAGAGCCATTGTTGTTAAAAAGATTGGTGTCAAGGATGATTGATCCAGCTTCTTTTAACTCAAATTGGTATTTATTCTGGAGATTATTAAAATCTACATCACTGAAGCTAACCGTTTGCTCATTATTAATCTCAATAGGCGTTACTATTGTAGATTCAGCGCTTAGTGTCACCTTGCTCAGAGTCATATCAGCTTTAGTACTGATAATATCGTCCACGTTCACTCGTTCGACGATAAGATATAAAGCACCTTGAGTCTGATTTGAGTGAAAAAATAACTTGCTATATGAGGTATTCTCATTACTAAAATGATTATAATTAATTTGTTTTTCTTGACCAAAAGCATCAACAACGGTGAACCTAAATGACTCAGCAACTGAATCTTGAAGATCAAGACTGAACTGATCATATAGTGTAGAGGAGATGGAATATGACTTGCTTTCTCCTTGTTCAATACTACTTATGTCTATAGTATCATCTGGTTTTAAGGTGGTAGTTACTGATTTTTCCAAGGTTTGGACGAAAACTTTAGCATTTACCGTATTATTTGACATGCTAGGGTTATCAACTGTTAACTGATAAGTGTCTGGCTTCAGGTAATATAGTTGGCTAAATTTATTACTAAAATCCTCAAAATTTATACTTTCGAACACAGTCCCAGCTATCACCCCTTTCAAGCTAAATCTTAGCTCACTACTGCCTTCTGTTGCGTAAGTAGTAAGCGCAACAGGATTTTCTACTATGAAGCGGTATTTAAGCTGCTCTCCTGCCTTGGTAAGTTCTAGGTTTAAATTGAAGCCTTCTCCAGTAAAAATACCTAAGTCACTGATGGTGGACTTTTTCTGAGAAATATTGATTTCTTGATTTGTAGTTATTTCTGACTTGCTATCAATCCATACATAATAGTCACCCTCTATTAAATCAATATCAGCTGAAGTACCTGTGAGTTCTCCTTTAGATACTAAATGATAGTTACGATCCAAAATAAGATAGCGATAATCTATGATATTTGAAGTCTCAGTATCAACACTCACTACTAACTTCTCACTTTCATTCGCTGTAAAAGTAACTACTTGAGCCTTGAATGATTCTTCAGGTGTATACGATACAGTGAGAGGAATGGCTTGTCCTGCGGTCAAAACATCCAGTGCTCTGATATTGAAATCTATGGCACCAGAAAACCTATCTTTATTTGTTATTTTTAGCTTGTAGCGCCCTTCATCTAGCATGTCAAAATATTGCGTGGAAGAACTTAATACTTGTGTATTATCAATAGTATCAATGATTGTCCAGTCAACGCTATTTTCGTCAAATGTGTTTAAGAAATCTATACCAACTAACTGCTTAGAATTCACAGAAAAATCGTATTCATGTACTGAGCCTGGAATAACAGTTAGGCGGTTTTTTTCATTAACTTTTATGGAAGAAACATCTTCAGTATGCTGATGAAGTGTAAAATTATATGTTGCACTTTCTATAGAAGTTCTGCTTTCAACTGATAACCAATAATTGCCATTTCTTACGACTGCTATGCCTGAAACATCATTAATCAATGAAGACCCTGAAACAATTTTATTGCCTTGATCATCAAATAAAGACCATATCCCTTGATCCAGTTCAGTATTTGATTGGAAATACAAACTATCGCCTTTCGTGACAGGAATACGATATAGCTGTGCTTGAGTAGAAGATGTCAGCTCTCCCGAAATAGGTACGTTTGTTTCTAATAATAGAGCAGATTCTTCACCAAGGATTCTAAATTTATAGTCAGAAACTTGACTGCTATTTGCATCAACAGTCAACTCGTACTTGCCAACACTCAGTTCTGCAAACTTATCTTTGTTAGTGTTTATGTCTTTAGATGTAAAAGAATGGTTATTATCTAAGTTATTTAGGGACCAGTTAACATTGTCGCCTGAACTTCCATCAAATAGGAAACGACTTGTCTCAGTTATTACTAGTTCATATACGTCTCTCTCCCCTGGCTGTTCAATACTTCCTTCAATCTCATGAATACCAGGCATTAAATCCGCCGATAAAAGTATCTTAGGTTCTAATTGTTCAATCTGCCAAAGGTTTGTTTTATAGTTGTTTGAATGAGAAGACATATAATCGACCTATATTTATAATTGTTACAGTAATGTATGATATTAGAAACTTAATGTAAGACTATACTTTAATTCAAAGAACTTTTGTACAACAAGACCAGTTTTTCCACAAAATTTGTTGACTTAGGCGGTCAAAATGTAGAGTTACTAAGGTCAACTCTATGTGCATAATGTCAGCATCTGGAGATTAATCTTAAACTGAAGAATAATGTGATAAGTAGGATCTTTAGATAAGACTTCTAATAACACAAGGAAAAAGCACAAAAGGTATCAACCCTTTGTGCTTATATATCTCTAAAAAACTCATTTAACAATATTAATTTATAGCACTAAATGACTGAGCTGTGTTCGAGAAACTGTAGAACCAAACTTAGGTAATTTCAATAAATTATATTGATTGAGTTATATTAAACTAAATCTACCTTTAACTTGACTCAATCAGTATTACTAACATCTCTCCCAAAAACTTCAATACTCCAGAAGATTCGTAAGCTTTTGAATTAGCAGATGAGTTTTTCATTTTTCTCACAACCCTAACTTCAAACCTTACACAGTTTTGGTTGCTCTCTACCCTAATTGCACTATCTAGTTTATACTTTTTCTTAAAGTCCCTAACCTCTTTTATACTACTAGAAGTCAGTTGCCAATGTTGAGGGGCAATAATTTCACAGCCTATCTTCAAAAATTCAGCCAATAGTTCATGTTGAGATTTTTTAGTACCAAACTGTAAGTAAGATCTAGAGGTGATATGCTTTTGCTTATAGATAGTGACAAACTGGCGCAACTTATCAGGGTTATGTACTGACATCTGATATGCTTTATCTAATGCTGTTGTAATAATCGCTTGAGCAGTTTGACCTTTGACTTGGGTAACGAGTTTGTCGTTATTATTTAAGCTACTCGCATTTTGATAAAATTTTTGCGCATTGAGTAGGTAAATACCGTGTTTTATCGCTATATGCTCCAATTCTTTTTCACGTAGCTCAGGTTTAAGGTTATCTACCTCTCTTATAAAGCTAATGACAGCATCATACCTGGCATCAATAAAAATAGAACGATCTACCCACTCATCTTTAGTATTCTGCTGGATAAGCGGTTGATTTACATCGAGTCCTGAAAATAAAGGCGTGTGGTGTGCTTTTAGCTTTTTTGCAAAGTAAGGCCTTAATTTCTTCAACGCTACCGTTTTAGCAGATCTGTCATAGGCCGTTTTATCGTGATAATTGACTGTCTGGTAATCTATACCACTTATATTATGTAGTACGGTAAAAGGTATTTCAATTTTAGCGTTGCTCAGCTGCGACCCTGCTAATAGATGTACGGTATGGATGTAATGTTCAAAGGTTGTGTCACAAGTCAGATGACCTACGAAGCTCGCTAACCCAAACCAAGCACCTTGATTTTGATGATAACCTGCAAGACTGTCAGCAATTTTTTGACACTCCTCGATAGTATAGTCAGTCATCACCTGTGCTAATGCCGAACCATTGATAGCTAGCGTTAACTGGCTGATTGCCGTATGCCTGAAGCTATGAAAAGTATAATTGTGGTTGTCTTGCCCAAGCGCTCCATCCCATAGCACTCTCATCAAATTGCTAAAAAAATACGTTGGTAATGGCTGCTTACTCACGCCTTGTGAGAACAAATAGGACGCCCCCATTCTTTCTTGCTGAGCAATAAATGACGTAACTATTCTTAGCTCATCTTTCTTTAAAAGTGCCGCCAATAACACTCTTCTTTTAGCACTACTACTTTTTAGACGTAGATAAGGGTTTGGCGTCAGCAAAACACTAATATCCGAGTTACCTTTTACGTTCTTGAGTTTTATACCTGCAATCTCATTAATACGCATGCCAGTACGATACGCTAGAATCAATATCGTCTGGCATAACAGCTTTTGACTCTTGTTTAATTCAGATGTTTGTATCGTGTCATGCATGGTCTTATACACCCGAGGGGATACCATACTCGCTTTGACGACCTGCTTGTTTTCTCCCCATGCAAAAACCACGTCAGGAGCATCGAAATACTGCATCTGATATCGATGAAAAGCGCGTAATCGCCCATAGGTATAAGCTTGAGTATTTTTGAACTCATCTAGGCTAGTGGATTGTTTGCCTTCATCTTTTGAGTCGATATTTTGGTCTAGCGCTTGCTCTAAATCAGATATTGGTTCTTCTAAATCGTCACCTCCACTATTCTTGACATCGTCATCATCAAGTTCAATATCATCTCGATCATCGATCGGGTCTTTCTGCAAAACATCTTTCCTACGAGCATCTTTGACTTTACTTAAGATAATTTGCTCATATATTTCTTCATAATCATTGGTACCCCATTCCTCTAATTCTTCATCCATCGTCAACATAAGCCATTCACGTCCAATACAACCAACGTATTTACTGACTGAGTTCAGATTGGTTTGATTGCTTTCTAATAGAGACAGTACCCAACCGAGCAGACGTACGGCATTAGGCTGAGAAAAGTCATTTCTTAGGTGGTTAATTTTTTCTTTGGCAGATACCCGAGTTCCTTTTAAACATTCCTGAATGATCTGAATGACATTTTTACTAAAAGCAGGATAGCTATTACTAGATTTAGGACTATCATTCGATGATATGCTTTGAACAAACAGCTGTTGCCAACTAATAGCGGATTGAGTGTATTGAATGTCTTCTTGATTATAAGTGAGTAACTGCTCTGTAGGCAGTGACGTGCTTTTAAGCTGTCCTTGCATGACCAAACTATCAGCCCCACCGATAGCGCTACCAGGCCATTGGCGCCAGTGAAAATTAGCGTATTTGATAAGATGCGATAAATGGATTTTTTTTGGATCTCGGCAAGTAAGTTCAAACGTATTGTTCAATCCTTTGATAATCGTCTCAAACTGCTGTATTTTACGCTTATTTATATCAGTATCACCTAAAGCGTATAGAAACATAAGACTTAGGTCATCAGGAACATAAGATACATAGCGAGTTAATGCATCATCGTTGCCATCAACTCTGCAACCATATTTGTCATCTCTGATCTCTAAAGGGATCACGAGCAAAATTTTATTAGCATTTAACTTCTGATGAGGTTCAGACTGTTTTTTTATATTCACAAGATATAGTTTTCGCTCGCTAAACAGCCATTGATATAGCGCTCTTAATGCATCGATATCATTTAAACCACCGAACATGATACTACTATACAAAAAATAAGAGACATAATCATTAGCACTGAACTTAAGCTTACGTTGCCAAGTTAGTTGCATGGCTTTCCACGTCTCTGAAACTTTTGAGCCTTCAACAAACCACTCATAGCTAATGGTGAGTTTATCTCGTTCAGCCACAATAGGAACAACAGGTTCATCTAGCCAGCAATTGTTATCTTTGTTATAAGTCCTGACGGCTTGTAAGAAGCCTATTCTTGCACAGCGGTATTGATTGAATGTTTTGAAAGTGTTTGATAACTCATTATCGATATCAAAATAATGCTCTTTCATATCAGATTCATTAAAGGGCTGATGTTTATATAAATATTTAATGACGATTTCTTCAGCTTTACTGATTAATACCTTTTTTTGCTGCTGTAAGTTAGCAGCTCTTTGCTCATGCGACGATAACTCTGATGACTTAGCCATGGTGCTTGATCTCCACTTGCTTAAGATCAAGCTTTTGTGCCACACGATCTAACTGAGGCAATAGCTCTGTTCTATATTGATTGATTGATAATGAGGACATAGGATGAAATATCTCTTGGTCAGCATGTTCATGACCCAATAGAGCGCAAACGTACACCTCATCTACTTCATTGGTCAGCATGGAACGTAACTGATGTCGCAGCCAATTATCTTGATGAGGAAGAGCATCGCCCACTGCACTTCTGATGCGTTTTGGCGTGATAGCTGTAAATTTTTTTGGGTTAAAACTAAATACCTGTAAGAAAGGTATTTTTGATTGCAAAATCTTATCAATATCAAGCGTATGTTCTGGGTATAAAGGATTGTGCTCACTGGCAAAATTTTTGATATAGCTGATGTAATTTTTTAGCGCCGTTTTTAAGAAACTACTCATAGGGATAAGGCGACCATAATCTTTGCCTTGCCGTATGGATTTATCTGAAACCCAATAGATATCATGACTAAAATTGAATTGATTTAGAAATCCAGGTGCGTCATTGACAGGCCTTATACCAGTTTGAATCTGAATGATGTGCCAGAGCCATAAACTATAAGCGTTAAATTGTTTGATATATTCATCTTCACGATCGTTTGCGCCATGATTTAATTGTTGCTTATCGCCATGCACTTGTCCTGCAAGCAGTGCGAAAAAATGACCACATATCTTATCAGTCAGTGCCATTTCACTACCAATGTAGGTTTTATTAATATTACTAGTGACAATTGGCATGTTCACAAAATAAGGATATTTATGAGCTTGCCATAATTTATAATTTTCTGGATTTAGCAAATGTGAGATTTTTTTAGCTTTATTGGTTCTATAGCAGTTAATAGCCCTCAAGCTTTCAAAACATCGATTGCTCAGTATTTTAATTGCAGCTTGATAGGTACTAATTAAATAAGATGTTTCTATGCTGGTATAGTACAGCGGTGATGAATGCTCCACCTCGACGCCTGTAATGATGTCTGAGTGCAATGGTTCGCTGATATGATGAGTAATAATAAATGCTAGCGCTGATTCGACGTGCTGATTTGATAATAAAGATAACGATAGAGATTCTTTAAGCGTTTTTAAGAGTTGATTGACTTCGGTTGGTTCTACTTCAAATTTATACTGTAATACAACGTCTAAAGGTGCTGGCAGCGGTAAACTAAAATGATGACTATGACTTTTGGTAACTGGCTTTACTTTATCGCGCCGATTGACAGTGACATTAATACTATTTCGAATCACTGTGACACCACCCTCTTCTTCCACCAAAAACTGTCTTTGGCTTTTGTTAGTGGCTACCTCCTTGATCACGGTCTGAATTGACCTACCGGTTATCATTGATAGTAACAAGATAGCAGCGACCCGATTAACACGCTGCTCTTGATCAGATATCATGTCCCATAGTTCTCCAAAAACCGACTGATAATCAGATACCGTTAATAATCTGGTATTACTGGGAAACATAAATCGATTACGTTTACTGTGTAGGTAACTGGTTTTGACTTGATACTGCTGTAGTTGCGATGATTTAGCTGTTTTCTTAGTGGGGTTAAACTTATTGTCTAACAGCGCTGGTGGATCATCATCAGCTAGGTTTTCTGATTTAACAACATTGTTGCCTGAGTATTCCTCAGGGAAACGCATTCGTCGAGTTTCTTCATCCGTAAGAAGTACATCTTGGTCTTCTTTTACTTTCTTTATGGTTACAGACTGTCCATTTCCCCTACGTTGCCTTTCGATATAACTCTTATCTTTAATAATAACTTCATAAGCAAGTCTTATCTCACCTATCTTCTTAGCTAGATTGTGAGTTTTAACTAAACCTGTCTCCTCCCTATGCCGCATATCTTGTTCATACGATTCAATATCGGCGAAGTTTTCATAGACATTAGCAGATGAGGTATGTATTTTTATCAGCTCATCAATAATCGCCGTCTGAGATGAGTTCTTTTTTAGCGCCATTCTTATTCGAACGCCAAGCTTGTTAATTTTATTAAAGTGTTTATCCTGGCGTTTTACTATTAGTAATATAAGTTGCAAATACTTACTTAGAAAAAGCCAAGATTGATCAGTAAATGGTTTTTGCCTATAGTAGTCAGTAAACGTAGCTAACATATAAGGAACAGACCAAGTATCAGTATTTCTATGAGAATTTACTGCCTCTATAATAGTATTGCATTCGTCGTCAGTTAGCTCCCGCAAACTCGAATCGGTACTGTGATCATGAGTTGTCATCAAGTAATTTGGAGACAGGTTTATCAACTCAAAAATAAGTCTGTGCACTTGAGTTGACAATGGTGAATCATGCGGCGCAATCTGTCTGATCAAAGCATGAGCCTCTTCGGCCTCCATAGTGCTAACAGGCCATCTCTTTACTTCATCCATTGGTCCAGTCCATGTTCTGTGGTAAATCGAACGCTTGTTTCTCTTGCTTCAAAGACCTTTGTGCGTATGAATACTGGTCGATATTGATGCCGGCGAAGTTACAATAATCTTCATTAAATAAACTATCACACCCCATTAGCTCTTTCAGCGTTGTTTGAGCACAATGCTTCTGAAGATGCTGCCATAAAGAGACATGGTCAACACCACGATAGAAGCATAGTCTCAATACGTCTGCCCAGGCCATCTTAGTAATTTGCTCATCATTACCCGTAATGATTATAAATGGCTGACTTACATCAAACTCGTGATAAAGAATATTCGCCATGCGCTCAAAATTATCAAAATATAGATAACCTTGCTTATCGCAAAAAATAATTCTTGTCGGAGGCTTATAGTACTTATTGATATTAGTAAGATGAATATGTGAGGTTTTAGGACGAAACTTCAGCCAAGTTTTATAGGCTAGTGCCGCTCTGGGATGCACAGTCAACGTAGTATAACTAGGAGTGAAAAAATGATTACGAGCTACAGGTTTTTCTGTCATTGAACACATCTGCTCTCTAGAAAAATTAACCGTCCTAGAAATAATATTGATAGGGTAGGAGTAGTTCTAGCGTATCTTAAAAATAATTAGGTGTCAATATGCGTATTTTTACGGTGACTAAAATATAAATAAATTACTACTAACTGTACTAATATGCTAAAATACAATGACAATATATATAAAAAAAATCATTTAATATCATATAGTTATAATTAAAAACTAGTTTTATAAAATAGTTCTACGTCCTTGCCAAGGTTGGGGTCGAGAGTTCGAATCTCTTTTCCCGCTCCAAATATGGCTTGAAAAAGCACTAAAATCCTCACTTCTTGAATAAGAAGTGAGGATTTTTTTTGTCCAATTTTCAGGGGCTACAGCGTTTCTGTATCTTATTACCCAATCAAATCATTAAGTTAATCTAACCAGATAAAAGTCTCAAAATCAGCACCGTGACCAAAACGTGACCATTTCGAACTAACCCTCTAAAGTGGAAATATCATTTCAATTGTCAAAGTTATAGTACTATTAGAGTTGACTATCACTACAGTCCATTCTAATTAACGACAGATTGAGCCATTCATGAACTTCATAGACGTTGAGCCCACGCTAGAAAATTACTGGCGAGCTATTATTCTGTTTGGTAGAAACACTGCTTCTTATAAATTCGCGCTTGCCAAAACTCTAATCGATGTCAGCTTAGAGAGAGATTCTGACTTGATTTCGCTCGAAGATTTAGCGCTGCCCTACGCCTTTCATCTATGTGAACATCTAAAACATAGCCCTAAACAAAGCACTTTTAATAGTAGTAAGTTTATCAATGCTTGCATTCAATTCAACCATCAACAGATTAGCGAAGATGAACTCATTCATGTCACGAATAAAGAAGGATTTAAATACGTTTTGGACGCATTTCATGTAGTCAATACTAAAGCAGTGCAAGAACGTTTTTATGATGTAATTGATGAAGAGTTTTTTGTTGACGAGCGTAAACACAATAAAGGAATACGTCTAACAGATAACTTATTCAAATTATTTCATGTGTTTGATAATTCGGCTAAAAATCTGAATTTAGAGACAGAGTCACGTTGGAACTTGGTAGAAAAAGCGTGGGAGCTCAATATTAATAAAGGTTTAATTTCGGTTGAATTTGACCAAGATACCAAACAATTATTTACTAAAGATATTAAACATTGCCGCATTGATATTACCAGTTCAAGAGGTGCATTAAACGGGTATCAAAAGAGCAGATGCTTTTACTGCTTTACAGAAATCAGTGTTGCTTCTAATGACGTGATGCTAGCAGACGTTGACCACTTCTTTCCGCATACTTTAAAAGCCCAAGTAGCAACCGCTGGTTGCTGTCGGCCAGTTAATGTCGATGGGGTTTGGAACTTAGTACTTGCTTGCTCTAATTGCAACCGTGGTATAGATGGTAAAGCTGCTAAAGTACCTAATATTGAGTTATTGAAAAGACTGCATACACGCAACGAATATTTGATTGGCAGTCACCACCCATTACGCGAAACCTTAATCAATCAAACGGGTAGAAATGAGAAGACACGTCAGCAGTTTTTGCAGAAGTCCTTCAACTTTTCAAAAGAACATTTGATTCATGTCTGGCAACCTAGACAACAAGGCAATAGTCTCTTCTAATAATGATCAACGATATATAGCCCATGATAAATCAATCAAACACCCTAACCTTTTATAATAGCAATGCAAACTCATTTATTGAGCAAACCATTAGTGTAGATATGCATCAGCTATATCAACCCTTTATAGATAACCTACCTGTTAGACCAGTACACCAGCAACACATACTAGATTTGGGCTGCGGCTCTGGTCGTGACAGTATGTACTTTGCCAAATTAGGCTTCAATGTTACTGCTATTGATGGCAGCCGAGAGCTGATTGAGCGGGCAAAAATCCATCACAATGATATGATTGATTGGCAGTGCGTAACTTTCGAGCAAATTCCATTTCAAAATTGGTATAAACGATTTACGAGTATTTGGGCATGCGCTTCGCTACTTCATGTACCTTCTAAAGAGCTTCCTGAATTAGTAGATAATTTGCTTACTACGCTGACAGATAAAGGTAGTTTTTACGCATCTTTCAAGTATGGCAATAGTGAGTACGTTGATAATGGACGTTTTTTCTGCGATATGAATGAAGAATGCTGGGAAACCTTAAAGCAAAAAATCAATCATAAGTTCAAAGAAGAAACTTGGCTTACGATTGATCAAAGAACGAATAGAAATAAAGCATGGTTTAATATTATGATTAAAAAGGTTTAAACAAATGAGCCGAAGCTATGATGAGTTTCGATGTGCACGTTTTTAATATAGAACGACATAGGTTGCGCAATATTTATATCGTTAGTATCATTTCAGTTTTGAAATGACTCAATTACAATTAGGAAAATATCATGGCAAAATTAGAATCAAACATTGAGCTAGAAGCAGCGGCATTTCGTCGCTTACTAGCTCATTTAGACGAACGTAAAGATGTACAAAATGTTGAGCTAATGAACCTTGCCGACTTTTGTCGTAACTGTTTATCCAAATGGTATAAAGCGGCTGGTGAAGAGCGTGGTATTGAAATCGAATACGAGGATGCGCGCGAGCTTGTTTATGGTATGCCTTATGCCGAGTGGAAAGAGAAATATCAACAAAAAGCAACGCCAGAGCAGTTGGCACGTTTTAACGAGATTGAAGCTGCTAAGAATAAAACGGATTAAAACTGACAGTGATGGCTCAAATAAAATAAGCCACCACTAGAGAGTGATATCAGAAAACCCAACATTGCCGCTAGATTAGCGGCTTTCTATGGATTTGAGTATGCTACTAAACCCTATGGTTCCTTGTTTCTGCATTTGACGGTCTAATAGGCGACCGACTAATGGCAATGGTATTGTCAATCGACCCTCAGATACCCAAGTCACGTGTGTGGTGCCATCGCCCAAGTCTTTTAAGTCAATGATGCCTTTATTATGTTGCATTTTGATAGGTTTAGACTTTTCGATTTGGTATTGCATATGAGTAGGACGCTCAAACGCTGTAATCCGCTCCCAGAACTTAACGGGTCCCGTTTGAATGCTACGTAAAGCCCCGACGCCATTGCGCTCCTCGTCACCTTCATTCACCAACTTAGCCACTCCCACCGCTTTAAATGAGCCATAACTGGCATGGTCACTCAGTGCTTCAAATACCTCATCAATCGGTTTTTTGACAATGCGCTCTACTTTTATTTTAAACATAATATGATCTCATTAAGACTAAAGTTATTTAGCTTACGGCTATTTCAGCAATAAATATAGCCGTCACATTGTGAAAAATTATTACCGTGAAGAGCCTCGTCCTTTTGAAGGACGCCTGCCATTGGTAGCAGGTTTGCCACTGCCTCCGGGCTTACCATTACTGCCTGACGGCCTACCACGACCAGTAGGACGTCCATCCCTACCTTTAGAACCTGCTGGTTTTCTAGCATCATCTTTGGCGTATTTGTTACGCCCCTTTGCTGCCCCTGCCGATTTTGTAGATGGTTTTGACTTTGATGAAGCATCAGCACGAGGTTTTTTTCGTGGCGTATTGCGAGATTTCTTGTTTGAGTGATTGTCTTGTGAAGAAGAGTCTTCTACAGATTTAAGTAACACAGACAACTCTTTTGGAGTTAAGTCTCGCCAGTCACCAACGGGAAGACCTTTGAGACTTACATTCATAATCCGCGTACGTTCAAGCTTGACGACTTCGTAGCCAAAGTGCTCACACATACGACGAATTTGACGGTTCAAACCTTGTACGAGCGTGATGTTAAAGACATTAGGCGCCACTTTAGTCACTGGGCATTTTTTGGTCATCTTGCCGAGCATCGGCACACCGCCCGCCAAACCTTCGATAACACTATCCGTTAGCGGCTTATTCACTGTAACTAGATACTCTTTCTCATGATTATTACCAGCACGTAGTACCTTATTGACCAAATCACCGTTATTAGTCAAAAAGATCAAACCTTGAGAATCTTTGTCCAAACGGCCAATCGGAAAAATACGCAAACTATGTCGCACAAAATCGACAATATTATTTTTCTCAGAGCTTTCCGTGGTGCTCACAATACCCACTGGCTTGTTCAACGCAATAAAAATAAAATCATCAGGCTCTCTTGGCTCAATAAGCTGCCCATTAACTTTTACTGCATCTCCAGCGACCACCTGATCACCAACCGACGCACGTTTGCTATTGATGTATACATTACCTTGTTCAATAAAGCGGTCAGCGTCTCGCCTAGAGCAAATACCACTTTCGCTGATGTATTTATTTAAACGAGTCGAGGAAGCGTTGAACATAAAGCACCGTTTTACCTGATAAGAAGCATTTTTGCTAAGAAAAAAGCCTGAATTGAATGGATAAACAATAACGAAATAGCTCACATTATATAGGAAATCGACTGAACCTTTGAGGAGAGATGGGTGAAAACCTATAAATGTATAGCGTCATATAATTTTGGATGATGTCGAAAGAACTTATTTATGAGGTTGTGAATTTAAAAAGCCTCACCATTCATCATACGAGCAGTGAGGCTTTTTTCTAGTTGTTCAGCTATATAATTTTTCAAATCTGTTCTTTTGCTGATTACTCTACTAACTTATCTTCCACACTACTCAGCATCATCTAACAGTTTGTTAAGCTCGTCCACCATTGGATCGTCAATGATGCTACCTTCTACATAGCTGATTATCTCATCCACAGTCGTCAGATCCATTTCACGAATACCTAAACTGGCTAGTTGCGCATTAATCGATTCTAAGCTGTCGTTATCTTCAGCGTCATCTAATAAATTCTCTTCAAATCTACCTCTGACAAACCAATACATCTTTTCTAATACGGTTTCTTTTTTGGTCAGAGTAGAATAACCATCGCCATAGATGAATAGGTTGAAATGATAAGGTATTTCTACATCGTTGATGAAAAATGTACGTTGGCACTCTAATGTATAGGCTTGAATCTCTTCACTCTCAGCGCTTTCATCACTTTTGTTGTTGTCATCATACTCAATCGCCTCTTCTATCAATTCACCTAATATCTGATAGTCGCCGACTTTAATTTTGTGATTATAAATGATAGCAGAGTCTGCGATTGCATCGAAAATAATGGCGCTGACATCTAAGGTATGATTATCGATATCATAAAATGCTTTTAACGCTGGCAAAAACTCGGTCAGCTCTTCTTCTGGCACTTGAATGAGAAACTGTTGCTCGTATATTTTAATCATATCTTCAGGAGCATAAGTATTAGCAGTATTAGTCTCGTTTCTACCTGTTGGCTGCAAAGGTAAAAAATTATACGGGTTATGTTTGGTCATTCAGAACTGCCTTTTTGCTTAAGTTAAATTTATTAAATGTCTGTTGCTCAATCTCTAAGAGCTTTTGAACGCGCTACTATGCTTCAGTACCGTAAAACTTTAGGATTTATGGGCGTATTGTCTCTTATTCAGGCAATTTTAGATAGACAGTTATAAATATACAAGTTCAATCACTCTGGTTTAGACAGGCAGTCAGAATAATACAGACTAAAAAGACGATTCTAGCCAGCAGCATCTTGATATCGCTTTCAAGGGTTAATCCAATTTTCACTTTTCTCTAAGACTACTTACATACTAATTCACTTGCTGCCATCCTGATATTGCATGATGTTCATCTTGATGTTCAAATAAAGGGTGAGTTTTGGCTTCATGTAAACTCAACACAGGGGTCACACAGACATCCGTTGCTGAAAATACACGTTGCCAATGCTCAAGCGTTTGACTGGCGAATTTTTCCGCGATTGTGTTGGACGCAGCTTCACTCTCAGGCATATTGGGCATGATACCAAGCTGCCAGTGTATTTCTTTGAGCGCTGGTAACTCCAATACCTGACATAGACCTTGCCAAAATTTTAGCTCCAAGGAACCAACCGCCATATAGCGCTGGTCAGCGGTTTGGTATAGTCGGTAACATGGTAAGGCACCACCCAAAAAGTCATGCTGCGGCAGTAGAGTGTCGTTTAAGCCATCTCCTGAAAGGCTATTAATCAGTTTGCCTGTGACCTTTGGCATGACCATATGATTGTACAAACTGTGCGTCATGCTAATAGCAATGTGTCGTCCTCTGCCAGTACGCTGGGCGGCAAATACGGCAGCCAACAGTGCTATCACTGCTGTGTCACTACCACCTGCCAAATCCGCAAACTGGATATTGGGCATGGCCTGCTCACCCTGCGCTGTTTTTAACTGATCCAGCACACCGCTCATGGCCATAAAGTTGATATCATGACCTGCCTTATTGGACCAGTCATGATTCACTTGAGAGCTATTTTTTGAGTCAGCATCTTCTAAATAGATACCTTCTTTCGCGTAATTGCCTGCTAAGCCATAACCAGTAATAGATACCATTACTAGCTTTGGGTTGATGGTATGCAAGGTCTTAGCATCTAGTCCCATTTCTGCCAAAATACCTGGGCGAAAGCTATCTAGCATCACATCAGCTTCTTTAAGATGTGCTTTTATAGCTCCAATCGCTTTAGCGTCATGAAAGTCATATTTTTCGGTAGTCTTACCGTGGTTCAGAGCTGCGAAGAGCTCACCAAATACCCGAGCAGGATCGCCTTGTTTGGGCTCGATTTTAAGAACGTCCGCGCCTAAGTCCGCAAGCAGGCGCGTGGCAAAAGGCCCAGGTAGATTACGAGTCAGATCGATCACTCGTAACCCTTGTAGACAGTCCTTCATTTGATCAGGATTTGATACATATCTATCAGTCATCAGAGAACGCCTCGCCTTTGACTGCCATGTCTAGCAAGATTTGAGCTGGCTCAAAACGTTCACCATATTTCGCAGCCAGCTCACGACTCCGCTCAACAAACGCACTAACACCCATTGCATTGATAAACTGTAGCGTACCACCATGCTGCGGTGCGAACCCCCAACCAAAGATAGACCCTATATTGGTATCAGCTACTGAGCGCACAACATTTTCCTCATAGCATTTAGCAGATTCATTGGCTTGAATAAACATCAGGCGATCAACCAAATCTTGCTGCGACGGTTGCTCTGATTTTGGCGGATATAAATTTATCAGATCAGGCCATAGATGCTTATCACCCTCTATTGGATAGTCATAGAACCCTTTGCCATTTTTCTTACCTTCGCGCCCATGCTCATTGACCAGTGTTTTTAGTATGTCATAAGAAGGACGCACTACGATTGGCTTACCTTCGGCTACCATATCCGCTTGCTGCTGTTCGCTGACATGCAATGCGAGGCTTAATGACACTTCATCTTGTAATGCTAGCGGCGGCATTGGCATACCTGTTTTCAGTCCGGCAACTTCAATGCTACGCGGATGCACACCCTCTCCTAGCATCGCAATGCCCTCTGACACATAGGTACCAAATACCCGCGAGGTATAGAAGCCATGACTGTCATTGACGACGATAGGCGTTTTACCTATTTGCACAACATAATCGAAAGCTTGGGCCAACGTTGCATCGTCGGTTTTCTCGCCCATGATAATCTCAACCAGCGGCATCTTGTCTACTGGCGAGAAAAAGTGCAGACCGATAAATTGGTTTGGACGAGTGCTGGCTTTTGCCAGTCCTGTGATCGGTAGCGTTGAGGTGTTAGAAGCATAGACGGCCGTGTTTGAAATCACTGCCTCACTTTGCTGGGTACACTTGGCTTTGATTTCTCGGTTTTCAAACACTGCTTCGATAATAAGATCACAATCTGCCAAATCATCGTAAGAAACGGTTGGCATAATGCGTTCTAAGAGAGCTTGTTTTTTCTCTTCGGTAGCACGCTTTCTGCTAATGGCTTTATCCAAAATATCAGCAGAGTACGCTTGACCTTTTTCAGCATTGGCAATCTCTGTGTCCAATAAAACGACGTCTATCCCTGCTTTGGCAGTGACATAAGCAATGCCTGCACCCATCATACCAGCACCCAAAATACCGACTTTTTTGGTGGTTGTGCGTTCAAACCCTTGAGGACGAGACTGACCTTTTTTGATGCTATTCAGCTGCGTCCATAAGGTGTTGATCATGTTTCTAGATTCAGTGGACAGTACGCAAGCGGCAAAATAACGCGACTCGATCTCAAGCCCTGTATCGATATCCACGAGGCATCCTTCAAACACACAAGACATGATATGAGTAATCGCTGGGTAGTTGCCATGTGACTTTTGATTGGCCATGGCTGGGGCAATAGAGAATATAGGAACCACCTTTGGATGCTTACTATCGCCGCCAGGAATTTTAAAGCCTTTCTTATCCCATGGCTGCTGCGCACTTGGATTATTTTGAATCCAGTCTTTTGCTTGCTTCAGCATATCTGCTTGATCAGTAGCTATTGCATCAATAAGTCCAATGTCTTTTGCCGCTGCTAGTCTTAATTTTTTGCCTTGCGTCATGAGCTCCAATGCCGTCTGAATACCGACCAACCTCGGTAAGCGCTGAGTACCACCGCCGCCAGGTAGCAAACCCAATTTCACCTCAGGCAAACCTAGCTTGGTCTTAGGCGTGTCAATGGCAATACGATAATGACAGGCAAGTGCCAACTCTAAACCACCGCCTAATGCGGTTCCTGTCATAGCAGCGACGACAGGTTTGCCTGAGGTCTCAAGCTTACGCAAACTACCTTTTAATTCTTCAGTCAGTGCAAATGCTTGCTCGGCTGTCTTTATCTGGTTCAATTGATCAATATCTGCACCAACCACAAAGGTGTCTTTGGTCGATGTGAGAATCAAGCCTGTGGCTGTGCCATCCTTGATAAAACTATCAACTATCGTGGCGAACGACTCTGTAAAACCGCCACCGATGACATTCATTTTGCGTTTGCTTTGGTCAATCGTGACAGTGACGATACCATCCTCATCACGCTGAGCTGAGAAGTTTTCTAGTGCATTAATGGCTGTCACGCTATCTGCTGTCTGGTTATTTGTCATCATTTTTATCCCTTAAATGATTCTTTATCTATTATTTCTTAATCTAATTGTGCTTTAGTCTATTTTAGAAAAAGTTAAACGCGCTCGATAATGGTGGCAATACCCATGCCACCGCCCACACATAGCGTAATCATAGCGGTCTGTAGATCGCGGCGTTCTAACTCATCAAGGACGGTCGTCATTAGCATCGCTCCTGTTGCTCCAAGCGGATGACCCATGGAGATTGCACCACCATTTACATTGACGATATCAAGCGAGATGTCAAAATCATCAGCGGTATTCATCGGGACAGCAGCGAATGCCTCGTTGATTTCCCAAAGGTCTATATCAGAAGCTTGCATGCCCGCTTTATCGAGGGCTTTTTGGCAAGCTGGCGTTGGGCCTGTGAGCATAATGGCAGGCTCTGAGCCAATGACTGAGGCCATCGTGATTTTGGCACGTGGTTTTAACCCTGCTTTTTGACCAGCCGCCGCACTACCGACCAAACATATGGCAGCCCCATCAACGATGCCCGAAGAGTTGCCTGCATGATGCACATGATTGACGGTTTCAATCGTAGTGTATCTGTCCAAAATAACGCTATCAAAGCCCATTTTGCCCGGCATAATAAAAGAAGGTTTTAGACCCGCTAAGGTTTCGACATTGGTATTAGGACGGATGGTTTCATCTTTATCCAACAGCATCATGCCATTGATATCGGTGACAGGGACGACAGATTTGTCGTAGTAGCCATTCTCCCAAGCCTTTGCAGCGCGGCGATGCGACTCGGTGGCAAAGGCATCGACATCACTACGACTAAAGCCTTTGAGCGTTGCGATGGTATCCGCACCTACTCCTTGCGGTACGAAATGCGTCGCTTCATTGACTCGCGGATCCATGTACCAAGCACCGCCATCTGAGCCCATCGGTACGCGGCTCATAGACTCAACGCCGCCTGCCACCACCATGTCTTCCATACCTGACATGATTTTGGCAGCAGCTAAATTAATGGACTCTAGACCAGAGGCACAGAAGCGAGACAGAGTAAGACCTGCCACACTTTGTGCCCAGCCAGCATCAATAACAGCAATGCGGGCAATATCAGAGCCTTGCTCACCCACTGGCGTCACACAGCCAAGTACGACATCATCGACCAAACTGGTATCCAAGTTGTGGCGCTGTTGCATCTCTTTTAGTAAAGTTCGCGTCAGCCAAATCGGTGATGCCTGATACAACGAACCATCCTTTTTCCCTTTACCCCGTGGCGTACGGATAGCGTCATAAATGTAAGCAGTCTCAGTCATAAAAAATCCTTTTTTTATTTTTTAAATAAACAACAATTATCGTAGTCTTATAATATAAGCGTCTACATAAAGCGTGAAGCCAGCTCTTTCATAATTTCATTGGTGCCGCCATAGATTTTTTGCACGCGCGCATCAGCATATAAACGTGCGATAGGATACTCTGTCATATAACCATAGCCACCAAACAGCTGCACGCATTCGTCGATAACTTCACACTGTTTTTCGGTGACCCAATATTTGATCAATGAGGCATGCGGTACAGACAGTTTGCCATCTAACATCGCATCTACTGCCGCATCACACATGGTGCTAGCAGCAAGATAATCGGCATAGCATTCCGCCATCTTAAAGCGGGTATTTTGAAACTTCCAAATAGGTTTGCCAAAGGCTTCGCGCCCTTTTACGTAATCTAAGGTTAAATTGATTGCCAGCTTCATCGAGCCAACCCCTGATAGCGCAATGATTAAACGCTCACGTGGCAACTCCTGCATCATTTGGATAAAGCCCATACCTTCTACCGTACCCAACAGGTTGGTTTGTGGCACACGTACATTGCTAAAGAACAACTCTGAGGTATCCTGCGACGTCAAACCAATCTTGTCGAGATTGCGTCCACGCTCAAACCCTTCTACTTTGTCCGTTTCTACGATGATAAGTGAGACGCCTTGTGCGCCTTTTTCACGGTCTGTTTTGCATGCTAATAGGATAAGATTGGCATGCTGACCATTAGTGATAAAAGTCTTAGAACCATTGATAATGTAGTCATCACCATCTTTTACCGCATAGGTTTTGATGTTTTGTAAGTCAGAGCCAGTACCAGGCTCGGTCATGGCGATAGCGCCGATATATTCACCCGTTGCCATTTTGGGTAGCCACGCTTGTTTTTGCTCTTCAGTACCGTGGTCTAAAATATAAGGCGCGACAATGCCTGAGTGCACCATACCGCCAAATCCCGATTGATTGGCCTCAGTCTGTGCGTAGATAAGTGCCGCTTCATGGCCAAAATCCCCGCCACCGCCGCCATACTCAGCTGGTATCGCCGCACACAGAAACCCCATCTCGCCTGCCTCTTCCCAAGCAGCGCGATCAATCATGCCATTTTTGCGCCACTGCTCATCTTTAGGATCCCAAGATTGAAACATTTTTAAGGCGCTGTCGTACACCATCTGATGCTCTTCGGTCATCCAGTTTGGGGTAAGTTTTTCGATACTCATGATGTCTATCCTTGACAAGGTGGAGTGAATAACAACTATATAGTCAAGTCTATATAAATCCGCTACATCGTCATCCTCGCTAAGCATACTAATATATAACTTACACTCGGTTTCCTTGTATCGAAATTATATTGAACTGACTATATCTAAGCCATTTTGTAAATTATGGTAATTTATATTACCGTTATAGATATACTATAAATGCTTTGTATTTATTAATATATGAGTCTTATACTAGGCTACGAAAAACCACTTCGCAATCAATTAAATAAAAATGGTAATTTATATTACTTATTGATTTAATCACTTTAAATTATTGAGAAAATCATTTAACTGATAGGACGTATCAAATAGTCAATACTTTAAGAAGCGATAAATATGAAAACCTTTAATCAATCAGATAGCCTCACGCAAACTCGATCTCTAGCGCCCCTATCCGATATGCGGCCCGCAACTTTGGATAAAATTGAACAAGCTGTTCGTAAAGTCTTTGCAGGATTTGACGCCAATGAGGTGACGATGGCGCAGATTGCAAAGTCTGCAAACGTTTCTTTGCAAACGCTTTACAAGTATTTCGGAGACAAGCAAACGCTGTTTTATACCATTATGGATATTGTGCTCGGCAGATTAGCCGCTCGAATTATGGATCATCTGCAAGGGATTGATAGCGTACAAGATCGTCTACGTAAGACACTGTGGGTCTGCTTTGATTTTGTAGACTCGCATCCAGATGCGGTGATGGTTCTGTCTTCTGTCTCGGCCTCACGTATACGTAATATCGCAATCTATGAAAACAAAGAGTTAATTGGGGCGTTTTTAGCGGTATTAGAAGATGGACAAAATCGTGGGGTGCTCAATGACACTGTTCCTTTGCACATACTCTTTGATGTGTTTATGGGGTTTATCAGTCGACTTGGTTTAATGCATACCATTCGCCAAACAGAAACACCGTTAAATGCAGAGTTTGATGCGCTATTTGTGATTTTATGGCGCGCCATCTCTAAGCCTGAAGCCTGACGCTTAAAATGAATTTTATAAAACTGATATTTAGCAGTGTTTGTCTCTTACAAGAAAACATAACGTAAAAAACCAAAAAGCCCCACAATAAAGTGAGGCTTTTTTATACTGAGTCTTCTAATTTATACTAAGGCTTCTTAGTCGATGAGCTTAGATTATTACACTCTTCATATACTCACAGCATTTTAGATACTGCTAGATTTTGGCAATCCATACTCTGCATGGTCGACCACATGGTTGTCTTGTTCAATAGTCAGTCGATAGGCTTTGATTATACCGTCGTATGGCAAACTGCCCTCATACTGCTGATAATGCTCGCAGATGCTGTCTTGAATCACTGATTTACGTGCAGCATCGTCTAATTTGGCAAAACCGCTAGGCAGATGTACTTGCGCAAAACGTAAAGCCGCGCCACGAGACATCCAATTGTCAGCACTCGTAAATGTAAAATCTACTTCCGCTCGTAAGCTATATCTAGGTAGCGTGTTAGAGTGATTCGCCAAGTCATATTTAATCTGCGCAATATCTTCTGCGAATGGCTGATACGGTATCTCAAGCACGGCAAACAGTTTTGCCAAAAACTCATCAGCGGTAAAGTGTTTGTCCATATAGCTACCATCAAGCCCAAGGAATTTGCTCGACAGTACATGGCGCAGGCGGTCATAGGCAGGTATGGTATGTTTAAGAGGATAGCCCATTTGCTTGACGATATCTTGCGGGCGCAGCTCAAGCGACTCTATTTGATTGATAATATATTGCGCTAAAGAATGGCGTGGGTGATAACGACGGGTATATTTAGATGGGTTAGCAATGTGGCTCATGATATTGAACACCTTAGACTCCTGTAACTCCGACGAAAAAGTATGATATACGCCCAAATAGGCAAAAAATCAGGCACAAATGAGGTTGTCGGAGTACAGGCTCATGCGCTTTACCAGAGTTGTTTTATATCGTGCTGGAAGTTGCAAGGTTTGTTACGCTGCCATTAGACTATTGTCATGGTCGGCAATAACAAAACTGTTAAACCCACGATAGATCGTTCAACGATGATAGCACATCAGATGACAAAAAATAAATACCGATATTTGTGACCGTTTGTGAATAATTTTTTTTCACGTTGAGCACTCAATCTTAGACGTTTCGATGCGCCACTTATTCATGTGTTAACACGAGGTTCAACATCGAAATATTAGGGTTGAAGTATTAACGCTTAACGCCTAACGATTGACGTCAACGACTATTCGACCACGAACCTTACCATCCAACAACTCGCTGGCTGTCGGAATGACTTCGCTTAGTCCAATCTCTCTAGTGATTGCATCCAATTGTGTCATATCCAAGCTTGTGCTCAAACGCTGCCATGCTTCTACACGCTCATCATAAGGTCGTGTCACACTGTTGATACCAAGCAAACTGACACCGCGCAAAATAAAGGGCGCGACAGTAGCAGGGAAATCCATGCCTTGAGCCAATCCACAGGTAGCGACTAGACCATCCTCACACGTACTGGCACAAACGTTGGCCAACGTATGACTACCAACAGAATCAATTGCGGCAGCCCATTTCTCTTTACCAAGAGGACGTCCAGGACTACTCAATTCAGCACGGTCTATGATCGTCGTTGCACCAAGGCTCTTTAAGTATTCTGCTTCCTCTAAGCGTCCCGTAGAAGCCGTGACAGAGTAGCCTTGGTTTGCCAAAAGTGCGATGGCAAAGCTACCAACGCCGCCATTAGCACCCGTCACCAATATTTCGCCACGCTCTGGTGTGAGTCCATTACGCTCTAATGCGATTAGACAAAGCATTGCGGTATATCCCGCTGTACCTATCGCCATCGCCTGACGTTCAGTCATCGATTCAGGGAGCGGGATAAGCCAGTCACCGTTTAATCGCGCTTTTTGTGATAGACCGCCCCAATACTTCTCACCCACACTCCAACCATTTAACAACACCTTGTCGCCAGCTTTGTAGCGAGGATGGCTGCTTGTTTCGATGGTACCCGCTAAATCGATTCCTGGAACCATGGGAAATGTGCGTACCACAGGGCTACGACCCGTAATGGCCAATCCATCTTTATAGTTGAGCGTGCTAAATGCCACACGAACCGTGACATCTCCTTCTGGTAATTGCGTGTCCTGTATTTCAGTCAGATTAGACTGATAAACATCATCATTTTTTTCAATTAATATTGCATTAAACATAGTAGATCCTATTTAGACCAATCGTCTATAAATGAGTAAAAAATAATTTAGACCAGTCGTCTAAAAATATGGATAAAAAAATTACTTCTGTATTCCTGCTACAAAACCTCGGAAAAAAGTATCTAATGGACTGACATCTTGCGTCAACTTAGCACGCAGAACCGCACCTTCCCAACCAATCCAAAAGAAAGTAGCCAGCTCATCACAATCACTATGAGAATGTATTTGTCCTTGTTGTACTGCAAGCCGTAAGCAAGCCGCTAAACGCTCTTGCCAATCAAGCAATATACTTTCTAGCTCACAGCGAAAACTGTCAGGCAACACGACTATCTCTTGACCCAAGTTTCCTACTAAGCAGCCGCGTCGAAATTCATGCTTAATCATTCCCGACTTAGCATCTTCAACAAAGTCACTAATACGCTGCATAGGAGATACTTGATCATTCAAAAGACAATAATCTAGCTTGCGAGCAAAATACAACGCATATTGCTGCAACACTTCCTGTCCAAATGCTTCTTTGTTCTTGAAGTAATTGTAGAAGGAACCTTTAGGCACATTGATGCGTTTGAGTATGGCATCGATACCAGTGGTCGCAAAACCTTGCTCTGTCAACATTTCCATCCCAGATCTCAGAAGAGCTTCACGGGTATCCGTAAACTCGCGTTCAACATTGGGTGGACGCCCTCGACGGGCTTTTGGCTTAGTAATCGTCATGCATAGATATTATGACCGATCGTCTTTAATGTCAATTAATTATTTTAAGCAGTTTATTTATCCATCAGTCGCGACAGTTTTTTGACTGCCCTTGCTATCAGTCTTCACCATGATATGTCGTCTCATCCATCCAAACGATGGGATCTTCGCACAGATGAGTTATGTGATACCAAATATCACTACTACGAGCGATACGATGATGACCGCCTTCAAAGTAATCGACTTCCCAGCTGTCTGGCAGATTTACTAATGTTCGTCTGGCGACTGCTACGTCCAAACTTTCATCGCCAACTTCTACCATAACTCGTACCATCTCGGTATTGGTCGTGGGAAAAGACAGCTTCATATCAGCCACGTCAGGGATACGGTCCGCCAATACCTCACTTGGATAGATACAAGGTGCAATCAATAGTGCGCGCAAGTTGTATTTATGAGCAAAATGATTGGCAAACCAACCACCAAGCGAATGCCCTGCCAACACCACTCGTGGATACTGTGTCATTTTTTCGCGGATTAAGGCGTCGTAGATCTCAAATATTTCTGCAAAACTCTCGCGGTAATTGACCGTTTGACAGTATTTTGGCTCACGCGTGATACAAGTATATTTACTAGTCTCATTGCTTGAATCAAGACCATGAAAAAACAGTAAAAACGTATCATTGTTTTCGATAGGGAACATCATAAGGTTCTCCTTTTTTAATTATTATTTAGGTTGATTCTTGATAATTTGGCTTATAAATTAAACCGATTTTTGACTAGCAACCTGCGCTTGGTACAAGCTTAAAAGCTCCTCACAAGCCTGCATTGAGATATTTCTTGCAAAGCCTTCGTTAAACCAAAAGTCATAAACCGCTTGGACAATAGCTTTCACCGCTTCTGCATTTTCTGGCTTTTGTTCTGTTAGTTTCATCGCAATGTCTTGCGCTTGTATATCCGACTCGCTATAGGGCGCGCTCCAGCCCACGCCATAACAATAGAGCACATCATTGATCGCCAATATGAATATAGCATTCGACACCCCAAATGACCCGACAAGCCTGTCAAGCATTGCACAGCGCTCTTCATAAATACTGACCTCTATCGGCATATCAGCTCGCTCAAATAGGCAGTCACAACTCACCATGTGCGAGGGTTTACTAAAATCATCCCACAACAATGGATAAGTTCCTCGAATCCCGCCCTTTTCCACTACATTAAATTGCCAGATCGCATAATTCGTATCTGGCCCCTTATAAGGCACATGTATAAACCACTGCATCATCACATCACTGTCGTACATGATATGAGTGCTACCAATCCGCACGCCCTGCTTAGGCAGTACATCCTGATATACGCTATTTATATCATCACTATAGAGCGTCACTTTACGTAAGTTTTCATCACTGCTATCGCCCAACTTTGCTCGTGCTTCAGTTATGTTTCGATAGGGTTTAAATGGCGCTACCCATATGAGCATCTCATTAGTATTGTTCACGAAATAAATATCATCTTCATAACTGTCTATAGAAACCGTTTCGAGGTAAAACAATGGCTGTTTTCGTATTCGGCCTTTCTCATCATTTGCCAGTGCCGTTATACCAGATAACTTTGAGCCATCCGACCATTGCATATTGTCTAACCGTTTTTGTTCAAACTGATACGTTAATGTGGTCATCGTTATATCCTTATTATTTTGATTTTGGTTGTTTAGCTGCAGTTTTTCGTTGTTGTTATATTCTGAATGCTGATTTCAAGCCAGCCGAGCCTATTCGCCATTGTTTAAATGACGTCATTATCTATAAAGTTAAGTAAATTAATCGACTTGGTAAGGTAGTAGCTTTTAATTCTGATAGGCTTTTTAGCCACAGTTTTTTGCTGTCACATCGCTGATATTTTTGCAATGTTAACGAGCTTTTTTCTGCTAAGTTTTTTGTTTATTAATAAATATGGTTTTTTAGGTTTGTACAGGCACAGAAGTTTAGGATTAAACGTAAATAACACTACTAGAAAGACTTCGCTAAGATAGCGTTTAAAAACTCAGTTAAAAAGTGAAGCGTTGCGCTCCGAGGGTTAACTGGTTTTTATCTCATGTCATTTTGCCTGACCTAATAACTATAATATAGGCTCACATAAAAATAAAGCCGATTAAAACCTTCTACGACAACTGGTGTCGCTTTTCTTTCAATGAGTTGTAGTTTAGTCGTTAGCAAGTATCCCAACGCATTAAATATGATTAACGATAGTTTCATATTACTCAAGTATCCTCAATAAACGTCCAATTAACAATCCTTATCAAAAAACACCTTTCACGATTGACGTGGGCTTGCTATTTTGCCCCGCAAACCTTGTATTCTAATTAAACCTACCCCACTTTGACCTATCACACGTAGTATTCGCATCTGTATTGGACTTTATGACACATAACCTTGAGGCCAGCTCAAACGCTCGCCGAACTCAGTATTTTCAAGTATTTTTGATGGGCGTTAGTGCCTTTATTATGAACACCACAGAATTTGTCCCTGTGGCGCTGTTGAGCGACATTGCCCAAGACTTCTCTATTACGACGGCAGAGACTGGCTGGATGTTGACACTCTATGCTTGGATTGTCGCTGCGATGTCATTGCCACTAATGCTATTGACCAGTCGATTTGAGCGCAAGCGCTTGCTCTTGGGTCTTTTTGCCGTATTCATTGCCAGTCACGTACTGTCCGTATTTGCATGGAGCTTTGACGTGCTGCTCATTAGTCGCGTGGGGATTGCGTTATCTCATGCGATATTTTGGTCGATCACAGCTGCAATCGCGATACGCGTCGCGCCTGAAGGCAAAAAAGCCATGGCGCTTAGTGTACTGGCGACTGGTACGTCGTTAGCAATGGTATTGGGTGTGCCGCTGGGGCGTTTGGTTGGGCAATGGTTTGGCTGGCGAGCGACCTTTGGCGGTATTGGCGTCATTGCCTTAATTGTATTTATTCTACAAGCGAGGCTCTTACCCACGCTACCTAGTATGTTTGAAGGGTCTTTTAGAAAGATTCCAGAACTACTTAAAAACCCCCTATTAGTCTGTTTGTACCTGCTTATCTTATTGGTCTTTACAGCGCACTACACAGCTTATTCTTATATAGAACCATTCATGCGCCAAGTTGGCAACATCAGTGAAAATGCTGCGACTTTTGTACTGTTACTATTCGGTGCAGCAGGAATTGTAGGCAGTATTATTTTCAGTCGTTGGGGAGATCGGTTCAATACCAGATTGATGCTAATATCGACCATACTCATGCTCGTGTCTATGCTTGCACTATTGCTAGCAGTGACCTCTGTATGGGCGCTCAGCTTTATTGCTTTGCTTTGGGGCGCGGCGCTTATGCTACTGATTATCTCAATGCAGGCCAAAGTCATCATGGTCGATGTCAATGCACAAGACATGCTGATGTCGATGTTCTCAGGTATTATTAATTTGGGAATTGGTACGGGTGCACTATTCGGCGGTTATGCCGTGACGCATATTTCACTATCTAGCGTAGGATACACCGGTGCGGCTATCGCAGTTGTGGCGTTACTATTAATGCTGTTTATGATCAAGCGTTTTCCTGAATTGAGTAAACGACTTGGCTAAATAATAAGTCGATATTAAAGGATACCCAAAAAACAGTAGTCAGTAAGTAACCGTCAGAAAATAATAAGCAGAATGCCAGCCATATAAATAGGCTGGCATTTTCTTTATGTATGAATACAACAATGTAGCCCATAAAACATTTCAAAGATTTCTTACACACTGATTGAACGAACGTTCAGGTGCAGTTATACTAATTTTATTGGACATAAGTATACTTAAACTATAAGTATATTTAATAAAGGACTGATAGGGATTAAGCACAAAAGGATGAGTGTGAAATGGATACTATTCAAAACAAGGAAGTCATTACCTACGATCTAAATTTAGTGACGATATATACTGCGAGTTTTCAACTTGTTGGAGAGCCTGATGGAATGACTCAACGAGACAGTCGAGATCAAGGAAATCAAGATAACCCTGCGCCCCCTAAGCTAGGCAGATTACACTATGCTTGGATCGTTGCTGCGACAGGCTCTGTAGCAATGTTCTGCGGACTTGGGTTAGGACGATTCGCATTTGGCATGTTACTACCGTCAATGTCATCCTCTTTAGGATTAAATTATACTCAAAGCGGAATCTTGGGATTCACCAACCTGATAGGATATCTGGTTGCAGTGCTTCTAAGCCCGTTTATCCTACCTCGGTTGGGTACTCGAACGACTGCGACGGCAAGTCTCCTCCTCATTGCTGTCTCTATGCTCGGTATGGCTTTTACCACCAGTTTTCCAATACTCTGCGCACTCTATGTGCTGACTGGTATCGGTAGCGGCAGCGTGGTCTTACCAATGATGAGCGTCATGTCTCATTGGTTTTTTCCTTCGCACCGCGGGCTTGCTTTAGGATTAGTCATGGCGGGACCCGGCTTTGGTATCATTTTATCAGGCTTCGTCGTACCCAAACTCTTACCCTTCTCTACTCTATTGTCTTGGCAGACAGGTTGGCTAATTTTTGCCGTGATTAATATTGCGGTAGCTTGGCTTACTTTTACTTTGATTCGCAATCATCCAGACGATGTCAGACAAAGCCCTTTTGGGCGCGCACCTACCTTACCTGTTAAAAATAAGAAAAAGCTAGAACGTAGCAATATTAAGCTGCTCGTACATTTAGGTGTCATCTTTGCTATTTATGGTGCTACTTATATGGTTTACGTTACCTTCATCGTGACCAGTATGGTTGGCTCATATCAGCTGAGTGAAGCGACTGCTGGTGGTGTTTGGGCATGGATTGGGCTGCTTAGCATGTTCTCAGGCATGTTGTTTGGCTGGATTTCTGACCATATTGGTAGACGCCTTGGTCTAGCGCTGGCTTATTTCTTCCTTGCCATCGCTTATCTGCTAGTCGGACTTACTAATTGGAGTTTAGGGCTGTATTTGTCCATTATCTTGTTTGGCATAGTGGTGTGGAGTGTGCCTGTCATTATGGCAGCTTCTGCAGGTGATTATTTCGGGCCTGCGGCGGCGGCAAGTGCACTCGCGGCGCTGACGTTTGCTTTTTCAAGTGGGCAAGCTCTTGGGCCAGTAACCGCAGGTTATCTTGCAGAAGTCACTGGTGACTTTAGTATCAGTTATATGATATCTGGTATCGCCGCTTTTGTAGCGCTTGGACTTGCCTTATTATTGCGTCCACAAAAACAAGCTTAATTTCAGTTTCTATAGTATTGATACTGCTAGCTATACTTTGCTATTACCGCCAGTGACATCTTTATACGCATTTAGTCTGACTATCTTATTGTGGAGTGCTGCTTTGATACTATTTATGATTGGGCAGTTGCTTAGGTTAAACAAGCAATATCGATAGATAATTCTTATACCTTTCAATAAAAATCAGGTGCTTACAGCATAATTACATAGAAGGAAATAAAATATTATGTGAGCGAGACAGTATGATTTTTCAGTACTTGCTCCCCCTTTTTTATGCTCTAAAAACTTACTTAGATAAGGCAATATTCTTGCAACTTGCAATCAAAACGATTGCTAGCTTTCTAAAAAGTGGTTACACTCGGTTGACAAACTATTACATTGATGACAAGGAAGTCACTATGCCTCGTAATACTTCACGTTCTAAAATTAGCCATACCCCTTTCAAAACTTTTACCAAAAGCATGCTGGCTGTCAGCCTATCTATCGCTGGTATTTCTCACGCAAATGCTTATGACAGTGTCACCTTTTTTGGTGATAGCCTGACCGATGGTGGCTATTTTAGTCAAGTTGTACCAGGTCCTGCTCAGTTTACCACCAACCCTGACAACACTTGGGCAACCTCATTCACTGAGCAGCTAGGTACCACGGCTGTTCCCGTTGTATTCGGTAGTCCTCAAACTGGTAATAACTACGCTATCGGCGGTGCAAGAGCAGGCGAAGAAGCGCTTTTCCCTGGCGGTATTCCTATTGCTTCTGCCAATAGCCAAGTCGATAGCTATCTCGCTAATAACACAGTAGATCCTAACGGATTATATGTCGTGTGGGCAGGTGCAAATGACTTGCTTGCGGCGGCTGAAGATCCTGCTAATGCCCAAGCAACCATACTTGGAGCAGTCGCTAGCCAAACCGAAACGATTAATGCATTAAAAGACAATGGTGCCAAATATATCTTGGTACCTAATATTCCCGATGTCGGTCTAACCCCTAGAGTTATCGATCAAGGGCCTGTAGCACAGGCGCAAAGTACTGGTGCTACTAGCCTATATAATCAATTTATGCTTAGTGCCGCAGCAAATACTGGCGCTAATATCATACCGCTAGATATGTTTAGCTTAACTCAGGAGATCATTGCATCGCCTGCTCAGTATGGTTTCACTAATGTCACCGATGAAGCTTGCGGCGACAACAATAGCTCTCTAACTTGTGGACCTGATACTCTTGTAGAAGCAAATGCCAACGAAACCTACTTCTTCGCTGATGGCATACATCCAACAGGTGCTACTCATCAACTGATTGCTGACTATGCAAATGCTGTAGTCACAGCGCCTAGCTTAATCGGTGTGCTGCCACATATTGCAACGACAACTGGACTTGCAACCAATGAGCGCTTACAGTCACACGTCAACCAAATTCAAAGCAGTGAGCAAAAACCTGCCCGTACACTATGGGCCGTTGGTGAAGTCGCTAATCAAGAAATTGCAGGGTTTGATGGTGATAATAATACCCAAGTATTACTTGGCGTAGATTTTGCTCATCCTAACTCAGCCAATGCAGTGACAGGCTTATACGGTAACATTACCCAAAAAGACTTTGAAAACTCAGACGTTGGCACAGGTTTGAGTGATATTGATCTAGGAGAGGTCGGTTTTGGTGTCTATCACAGCAACAAGTTTGGTGGTTTACAGATCAATGGTGCTGCAGGATTTGGCAACATGGATGTCGATGTCACACGTGCTGTGACACTAGGCAGTAATCAACAGCAGTTTAAGTCAAATGCTGATGGCAAGCGCTTTTATGCCAACTTGCAGGCAGGCTACCCAATGCAAGTGAGCAATATTGCTGTCACACCTTATATCGGTGCAACAGCGAGCCGCGTAAAAATTGACGGACTCAAAGAAAAAGAGATGTCTGGCATTGCTATGCAGTTCGATGAGCAGAAATACTCTACGACATATGGCAAGCTTGGTCTCAAAGCCAATCATAGCTTGATGGAGAACCTCAACCTATTTGGTGACATTCATTACCAAAAACAGCTGAGTGACAATCGCGAAGCGGTAACCGCACGTTTGAATACGCTACCAAATATCAGCTTTGAGACGCCTATGGTCGAAACTGATGATGATAACGTTGCTATGACACTTGGCCTATCTAGAAGCTTTGGTCTATTGAATGCCAACGCTGGTGTCACACATTCACAAGGTAATGACGATGACTCAACCAGCGTATTTGTTGGACTTAATGGTGCATTCTAAATAAGTCGTTAATCTAGAATAATGGTATAGGTGGTAATTAATCGCCTATACCATTCTAAATTCAAACGTTGCCATAACCTACTATAGCTTTTGTTCTATAAGTTTTCTGCCGTATAACTTCTCAACGACCAAACCTACTATCACAAACTCTCTAAAAATCTACTTTACCGCGCAAAGCCTTTGTCTTACCACGCTGGGTCTTTTTATCCACCCGTTTACGTTTGGCATTTCTGCTTGGCTTGGTAGGCCTTCTGGTTTTATTAACGTAAGTGGCTTTGGTGATAAAGCTTTGCAAACGTTCAAGCGCATCTATTTTATTGCGCTCTTGCGTTCGAAACTGCTGCGCCTTGATAATTAGCACGCCTTCCTTGGTTATTCGGCTATCTTTGCTATTTAGCAGTCGCTGCTTGTACTCATCGCTCAGACTTGAGTTGTTAATATCAAAACGTAGGTGAATGGCAGAAGATACTTTGTTGACATTCTGCCCCCCTGCGCCTTGCGCTCGTATGGCGCTGATCTCTACCTCATTATCATTGAGGCTGATATTATTGTTAATGAAAATCATAGTTTGCTTTTATCGAATGTGAATGGATATGGTTTATGATAAAGTATTATATAGTCAATACTTTATAAATTAGGTACGGTGTCAGTCTCGCTTAGTATACTGCTTGTAATACTTTCACTCGGCTTTCTAGGGCGTGTCCTCATTTTAAGAATGGTGATAAAAATGAGATAAATCGCAGTCAAACAAGGAAAATAGCGCAGATAATATCGAGATATTAGTCAGCTATTTGACGCCATTTGGCAAGATTTAGCCATTTTTAACCCATTTAGATAACTATCGATTGAATTGAGGACACGCCCTAGTAACCAAATTATATTGAACCGACTACTTATATTGAACCAACTATGGATTGGTCTGTTACTTTACCAACAATTGACGACTACGCTCAATCACTGGTGCATCGACCATCTCGCCATCTATTTTAAATACTGCCTGCCCGCTCCGCTCATACTCCTCGACTACACGCTGTGCAAATAACAAAGTCTCATCTGTTGGTTGCAATGCTTGTTGCACGACTGCCACTTGTTTAGGATGAATACACAGCATTCCTGACATCCCCATTTGTGACCATAGCTGTACTCGGTCATTCAGCCCAACTTCATTATTGAAATCAGGATAAATGGTATCGATGGGTGGCGATAATTGGTGCACTTTTGACGTCAGGATTAGTTGATAGCGGATTTGATTGGCGATGATATCAGCGGCAGGCGTTCCTACTTGTACTTGCAAATCATTGCACAGATCTAAAAATCCATAACTAAACGCGGCCAACCCGACCGCTTTTGCCATACTATCGATTTGATACAATCCCATCGCACTCTCAATCAAGGCAATCACAGGTAAATTGGTAAGCTGATGTACGTTATTAATATCTTCTGCTTGCTCAGTTTTGGCCAATAATACTCCCGATAAATTTGGCATCTGGTGGCAAAGCGCGATATCTTTTATAAATGCATCGCTGCCTGCTTTATTGATACGTAGCCAAATCGGCTGATAGTCTGCGCTGTCATGATATTGTTGTAATGCTTTTCGGGCATCTGCTTTATCTTCTGACGCAACAGCATCTTCTAAATCGACAATAACCGCATCTACGCCACTAGCAAAGGCTTTCGCTACTCTGTCGATGCGAGTCGCTGGCACGAATAGCCATGTTTTATTTTGAGAGATTATATTTATTTTATTATTAGTCACTGAATCCATGCTTGATTCCTATATTATTCAAGTAGCTGTTAGTACCTTTATTATGCCATTACACAGCCTATTTTTACTTTAAATTAACAATCTATCGATGCAATGACACTAAGATTATTTAGACACTCGATCAGAAATAAAATCAAAAAAAACTGCATGGAAATAAATCTCATGCAGTTCTTAATAGTAAATTGTTTTTTAACTTGTATCCTAAGTCTTCTAACTGGCTAAGCCAACATACCACCATCGGCGACGATGGTCGCGCCTGTGGTATAACTTGATGCATCAGATACTAAGTACAATACCGTACCAGCCATCTCGTCAGGATTAGCAACGCGTCCTAGTGGAATCGAGTGTAATGCCATTTTTAAGACTTTATCATTGGTCGTTAAGGCTGAGGCAAACTTAGTATCGGTCAGACCAGGCAACAAGGCATTGACGCGAATGTTTAAGGGACCGCACTCTTTGGCAAAGGCTTTGGTCATACTAATCACAGCCGCTTTGGTGATCGAGTAGATACCTTGCTTGTCGCCAGCTACCAAGCCATTGACCGATGCGGTATTCAAGATAACACCGCCACCTTGCTCTTTCATCATTTTGCCAGCAGCAGTCGACATAAAGAAGTAACCACGAATATTTACTTCAACCGTTTTATCAAAGGCGGCTAAGTCCGTATCCAAGATATGGCCATAGTAAGGGTTTGCAGCGGCGTTATTGACTAAGATATCAATTTGACCAAACTCGCTTTTGATATGCTCAAAAATCGCATCAATCTGTGCCATCTCGCCCACGTGACAAGCAAAAGCACTGGCTTTGTGACCGTCAGCGATGATGCTATCAGCGACTGCTTGGCAAGCATCAATCTTACGGCTAGAGACGATCACGTGCGCGCCTCTTGATGCCAACAAACGAGCAATAGATTCGCCAATACCGCGGCTAGCGCCAGTGACTAAAGCAATCTTGCCGGTTAAATCGAATAAATCTTTCATCGTTATCCCTTATATTTTGAATTAGCTATTCAGTTTTCAATTTTTTATCGTAACCACTTAATAAATTATAGTCGAAAAACTGCAAATCCATTACAAGGCAGCTGAGCGTAGATAGTACGCATAGTACATCGAGCGAGGCTAACACCGTAATGATTTAGCAGTTATTTGACTATTAAGCCAACATGCCACCATCAAGGGTAAACGCATGACCATTCATAAAGGTACTCTCATCGCTGGCTAGCCATGCAATCGCACTAGAGATTTCATTCACATCTCCTAGACGGCGCATTGGACTGGCTTTGATAGTTGCTTGCTGCGTACGCTCATCCATCGTTGCCATGGTATTGCGTACCATCGGCGTATCGATGAAGCTTGGGCAGACCGCGTTGAAACGAATATTGGCGCGCGCATACTCATGGGCAGCAGACTTGGTCAGACCCATAACTCCGTGTTTAGCCGCACTGTAGGCTGAGATCATCGGTGCTGAACGCAGACCAGCAATAGACGCTACGTTAATCACATGACCACCACCATTAGGTAGCATACAGTTGACGGCAGCACGCATACAGTGCCAAACACCTTTTAAATTCACGGCGATATTGCGATCAAAGTCATCATCGCTTAGCTCATGCATTGGCGAGGGCTTATGGTCGATACCAGCATTGTTTACCACCACATCTAGACCACCAAGCGTTTCCACTGCGAAGTCGAACAACGCACGTACTTCGTCACCACTGGTCACGTCTACTTTTTTGAAGACGACACTGTTACCAGCATCTTGAGCTTGCTTGGCAACCGCAGCGCCCATCTCTTCTGCCATATCCCCAATCACAACTTTTGCACCGCGACTGGCCAGCAATAGCGCGCTTGCTGCGCCGATACCTGAGGCACCGCCCGTGATTAAAATTCGTTTACCCGTTACATCTGATGCAATTCCATTTGTATTTAATGTCATGATTTATCCCTCTACCTTAAGTACCAGTTTGCCGAAGTTCTCACCTTTAAAGAGCATCATTAACGTATCAGGGAACGTCTCGATACCTTCAACGATATGGTCTTTTACTTTAATGTTGCCCGATTGAATCCAGCCAGCAATATCTTTCATCGCTGTCGGGTATTCTTTAATATTATCAAAGACGACAATGCCTTCCATACGCGCACGATTGACCAACAGTGACAGATAATTTGATGGCCCTTTGACTTCTGTGGTGTTGTTATATTGGCTAATAGCGCCGCAAATCACGATACGCGCATGAAGATTAATTTGCGTGAGGACGTCATTTAAAATATCGCCGCCGACGTTGTCAAAATAGACATCGACGCCTTTTGGACAAGTTTCTTTTAACGCTTTTTTTATATTCTCATTCTTATAGTCGATTGCCGCATCAAAACCTAGCTCATCGACTAAGAATTTACATTTCTCAGCACCGCCGGCGATACCGACGACGCGGCAGCCTTTGAGTTTAGCAATCTGACCAACTAAACCACCGACCGCGCCGGCAGCGCCAGAGACGACGACGGTTTCACCTGCTTTTGGCTGACCCGTTTTTAATAAGCCAAAGTAGCCTGTCATACCCGGCATACCGAGCACGCCTAAATAATAAGATAAAGGTGCGAGATTTGGATCGACTTTATGTAGTCCAGTGCCATCACTGACCGCATAAGACTGGACGCCGTCGTGACCTGCGACATAGTCACCTACTGCAAATTTCTCATGCTTACTTTCAATCACTTCGCCCACAGTACCGGCGCGCATCACTTCACCAATTTGTACTGGCGCGATGTAAGATTTGGCATCGTTCAACCAACCACGCATCGCCGGATCGATAGAGATGTATTCAACCTTAATCAGTAGCTGACCATCGGTAATCGTCGGTATTTCTGTCTCGGTATAATCCCAAGTTTCAGCGCTCGGCTCGCCTACTGGTCTTGCTTTTAGGCGCCATTGTTTATTTATCTTTGTCATGTCTCTTTCCTTAGAGTTGTCCTTAGAACCAGTCCGCTTGCATATCAGTGCAAACTGAATTGGTGTTGGTTAATAATTCGATGTCGCGTTTAACTAATGGTAGTTCCCAATCGATGAAGTATTTGGCTGCTTGTATCTTGCCTTTGTAAAAGTTTTGCTGCTCGACATCTTGCGTCGTACTTAGCAGCTGCTCGGCTTTACTGGCTTGGCGAATCCAAATCCAGCTCAGTACAATTGAGGCAAAAATATTCATCAGTGCTTGCGCGTTGCCCGTCAATGTCAGCGCTTCTTCTGTCTGCAACACTTTGCCCAAATGCACAAGCACTTCATGCAGCTGACCCATATAAGGCATCAGCTTGCCTGCAAGTTGTGCGCTCTCAGGTGTAGTGATGCTTTCTAAATCTTGTGTAATTTCACGTTTTAGGATTTGAATGCCTAACCCACCTTTTTGCCATAACTTACGGAATGACAAATCTAGCGCCTGCACACCGTTTGTGCCTTCATGGATAGGATTTAGACGATTGTCACGCCAAAACTGCTCAGCCTGATATTCACGTGTATAGCCTGCGCCGCCCAATACTTGAATACCCAAATCATTGGCTTTTGGACCATATTCAGATGGCCATGCTTTTAGCACTGGCGTTAGCAAATCTAATAGTTCAGTTAGCTCATTTTTTAGTGTTTCGTCTTCACAGGTATTGATACGGTCAATTAGGTTTGAGCCATATAAGCATAATGAGATGCCGCCTTCAGAATAAGCTTTTTGTGCCAATAGCATGCGCTTTACGTCACCATGCTGAATAATGGCCGTTGCATCATCTTCAGGCTTATTGTTTGGCGCAATGCGACCTTGTGTACGGTCTTTGGCATAATCTAGCGAATACTGATAGCCGCGATAACCAATCATAGAAGCACCAAAACCAACTGCGATACGTGCTTCATTCATCATCTTGAACATATAACGCAAGCCAAAATGCTCATCACCGATCAAATAACCATAACAATCGCCTTCATCGCCGAAGCTCAATGCCGTAGAAGTCGCACCTCTATAACCAAGCTTATGAATCAGTCCAGTCAGATGTACATCGTTACGCTCGCCAACAGACAAGTCATCGTTCAAGCGATACTTAGGCACGGCAAATAAAGAGATGCCTTTTACGCCACCTGGACCACCTGGCACTTTGGCCAATACCAAATGCACGATATTGTCAGACAGCTCATGATCGCCTGCTGAGATATAAATCTTGCTGCCTTTGACACGGTACGAGCCGTCATCTTGTTTTACCGCGATGGTTTTGATATCAGCAAGCGATGAACCTGCATGTGGTTCAGTCAGTGCCATGGTGCCGGTGAACTCACCTGTCAGCATACGCGGCATAAAGGCTGCTTTGATATCATCGCTAGCAAAATGCGAGATAACGTTGATTGCCGCAGTGGTCAAAAATGGATAGGCAGTCGTTGATGGATTGGCTGCCATAAAGTAGCCTGCCACAGCAGTCATAACCGTCTCAGGTAACTGCATGCCACCATCTTCGAAGCTATAACGACCTGCGATAAAGCCAGACTCACGGAACGCATCAAAAGCGACTTTTACATCGTTTATCATGCTGACTTTTTTACCATCGAACTGCGGCTCGTTCTTATCTGCGATATGGTTGTGTGGTAAAAATAAATCTGTCGCAATCTTATTTGCCGTCTCTAACACAGCATCAAATGTCTCGCGGCTATGTTCTGAGAACTTTGCGTGCTCGGTGAGTGATTCTGTGCCTAGTACATCATACAATTGGAAAGGTAATTCAAAATCGTTTAGGAGGGTATCTGCGGCCATAGTATTCTCGTTAACTGATTAAATGTGGTTATCAATTGATATTAGTCTAATTTGACACCTGTCCGTATTGTCATTTATGACATAATTATGGTTAAATAAGACATAAACAGAGTATCTAACCAGTTAAAATCAACCAAATAATGGCTATTTTGGTCAGTACAGCAAAGGAAAAGAGTGACTTATGCCCTATTTCAAACCATTTAATGTAATCATTCTTGGCTTCGATGGCGTGCTTGGGAGTGTGCTCGCTGGCGCCTTAGATCTTTTTTCATTTACAGGGGTCAGCTGGCAGCGATTTTTAGATGAAGAGGTTGAACCTAGATTTAAGGTACAGATCGCAAGCTTGGGTGGCGGTGATATCAGATGTAGTAATCGCCTAATGGTGCGAGCGCACTGCGATATCCAAGATGTCACGGAGTGCGATTTATTGCTCGTGCCCACCATTGGCGACTCTATTGACAAGGTGCTAAAACAAAACAGTGAGCTACTGCCACACTTAGTACGGCTTGCAAATACCAAGGCCGATATAGCAAGCAACTGTAGCGGTGCATTTTTTTTGGCAAAGGCGGGATTATTAGATCATAAGATAGCCACCACACACTGGGGCTATGCCAATAAGTTTAAGGCAGATTTTCCATTGGTGGATCTACAAGAAAATCAGTTTGTGACCCATTCAAGAAGCGAGTCAACAAACCAATCAGGCAATATATTTTGTGCAGCTGGCGGCAGCGCCTTTTATGATTTGGGGCTATTATTGATAGAGCGGTACTGCGGACGTGAGATTTCTACACAGGTGGCAAAAACCCAAATTATCGATAGCAAAAGAGGTAGTCAAAATAGCTATACCAATGTGACCTTGCACAAGCCACATTCGGATCATTTGATTAAACAAGTACAAGAATATATTGAAGAAAACTTTCAGCATTCTTTACAGGTCAGTAGTTTAGCCGCTATGGTAAATATTACCCCGCGCACTTTAAACAGGCGCTTTCAGTCCTGCGTGGCGATGCGACCGATTGAGTATATTCAGGCTGTCAGAATTGAACAAGCCAAACGCTTACTTGAATTAGGCGATGTATCGATAAAGTCGCTTGCCGATCAAGTAGGTTATGATGATATCTCTTCATTCACGCGTCTATTTAAACGTGCGACTGAACTGACACCTAAAGAGTATCAAGATAAGTTTTCACGGTTGGCTATTTAAAAAGGACAGTGATTAGCGTTTAAGCAGTCTGCCACAAGCTTTCTACTTGGATGGCATCAGCCTTGATGGTTGGATAATCGGTAAATGCCAACTGATAGCCGCCATTTGCATTAGGACTCAGCTGGCAAATCGCTCCTAGCGGAAAGCTGTATTTGTTGCCGATATGACCAAAAGGCATACCACTATATACCGGTAATCCTGTTAGTTCATGCAATTGACGAATGACTGTGCCGACATCATAACGTTTGTCATAACTGTCCTCGCCTGTACCAGACAATGCTCCAAATACAATCGCTTGCTGCCCTTTGAACACACCTGCGAGATATAAATCATATAACATGCGCTCAATACGATACGCCTGCTCACCGACATCTTCTAGAAATACAATACCGCCATCGATACGCGGTAAATACTCACTACCTGCCAGCGCTGACACGACACTTAGGTTACCACCCCAAATCGTACCAGTTAATGGTTTTGGCTCACCCTTTGTCAGTATGACAGGTAGCTGCTGACTGGTTAAGGTAGCATCTTGTATGCTGATAGTCAGAGTAGGATTGGTCAGTGCTTCAACAAACTGCTGACAGCTGATCTTATCAGGCACAGTTTTGCCAAACTCGCTATAGAGCATTGGCGCGGCAAGCGAGCTCGTTGACCCTTTTGCCAATAGCGCACACTGAATAGCCGTCACATCGCTAAAGCCTGCGAGTATCGTGCCGCGCTCCTTCATAATACGTCCTAGTGTCGACCAATCCACCATAGGCAATATGCGCATGGCACCGTAACCACCGCGCACACCCAACAGCAGCTTTGGCACGGCTATTGCCCCAGTGGCAAGGTTTTGAAAATCGCTAGCACGCTGTGAGTCCGTTCCCGCGAAGCGTAAGTACTGACGATTGATAATAGCAGGATTTTCTACTTTAAACCCAGCACAAGCCACCCGATCTAATGCCAACTGATTACGCTCATCACTACCACCGACATTGGAGCTGGCAAAAAGTCGCGTCTCAATCGTAGGCGTGATACAACCTGCCTGCGTCAGTGATTCCTGTGACGTTTGTGATGATGAGCGATTATCCAATAACGAAGTTGGTAGATCATCCTTGGTCAGCTGCGTACTATGACCAGACTCGATAGGACTGGCTGCAAGCGCTTGAGAAATACCTTGGCTCGCTAGTACTGCTGTGCCTGCACTCACCCCGATTCGACGTAGAAACTGCCGACGGTTTAGCCCAGATGTTGTTTCAGTTGCATGACTATTTTCATCATCTGTCCATGACTGGCGCTTAATCCCCATATCTTACTGCTACCTTATCGCTTTTATTTTTATGACTTGTGTTTTTAGACCTTGTGGCAGCATATTGTAGACGCTTTTCTGACACTGATGGTTGCCTAATCTTTACCGATATTTACTTTTTCGCTACTGAGACACACAATATAGATCGATCAGATTTGTTACTGTAAATACAAATTCATCGCGAAAAACAAAAGGTAATAATTATGTTTAATAAAAAAACCGATAAAAACAAGTCACTTGACTCTAATTTAGAATACTTGCTAGGCAAAGAAGATAAGCTTAAACAAAAATTAGAGGACAGCGGCTACCTTGAGCCGTTTAGTGATGATTTAATGCTATTTATGAGTCTTGTCAAAGACTATTACAAAGGTGACTACCGTAAGATCCCTTTTAAGACAATCTCAGCTGGCGTTCTTGGTGCGCTCTATGTGTTAAATCCAATTGACCTCATTCCTGATTCTATTCCGTTTATCGGCCATATCGATGATGCGTTAGTACTTAAGTTCTGTTTAAAGCAGGCCAGAAAAGATCTGCAAAAATACAAAGAATGGAAGCAGGAACAGTCAGCTACTAAGGATAAGTTAGAATCTAACAACGACACGGATAAGACTGATAACGATAAAACTAGTAATGATGAGAAAGATAGCGACGAGACTGGTACTAATCTTAAGAAAGCCTCATAAATATTAATACTTTCAGCTATTAAAAACTGCACTATCGAAAAAGCCACGACCGCAAATTAACTTTTCGGTCGTGGCTTTTTAGTTTTCATGATTCATCTGTCGTTAAATTTTAATCAGGCACTTCATAATTAGCTTTTTCTGGATTAAGGCCAAACGAGTAGACGAATGTCGCAACGAGGCTGTTGACAATAATGAAAGGTAAATCAATCGCAGCATGACCAAGTGCATAGCGACCAAGCAGCCAAGAGACGATCAACATGATAATAAAGAATGCACCCAAATATGCCAAAATCGCAGGATGTTTCAAATTATAAGGCTGCTCAGGCGTCGGTTGTTTGTCTAATACATACGTTCTTACCGCCCAACCAGCTGCATAAGAGAGTCCACCTAACACCACGTAACTAAAAAAATTCATATTGCTTAACTCTAATGGTATGACTGTTTATAACAAAATACTGTCTATGCAAATATCATCCACCAACAATAGTATTTATAGTCGATACTTATCCAAGTACTATCGTTAATGCTTATTTAAATACTATCATCAACATTATCGATAACAAGATTGGCATGTGGATTGGCTAAAATATCGGTATTCACCTCATCGCACTCTACACGGTAGATCGTGTTGGCGCCTCGATAAATGTACGACAAGTACTCACTGTCTAAGAGCGGATCAATATTTGCGTAAGCTGGTTTGACATGAGCCAGTACAAGCACTCGATCAGGACGACCAATGACTGCATCGACATTGTCTGGATCGATAGAGAAAAACTGCGGTATATCGCTATTTTCAATCACTTCTAACGGCTCTGGAGTATCCCAGACGCGCTTAGCAGTGACGGGCTCTTTCATCTGCATCACCCAAGTGTCATCTTGCTGGCTGACCTTTATCTGAGCAGGCTCATCTTGACTCACCGTATAACAACCTTCAAAGACAGAAAGATCTGCCGCAACTTCGGTATCTGCTTGAAGGCTAGTATCACTACAAGCGCTCAGAAAAATCGCGCTGCTAGTAGTTACACTGAGCATCAGATACGTCAGTCTCTTATTAAATAAATTCGAGCGTAAGGACATAATGGGGTTATCCTGCAATCATGCATTAAAAACTTTTATTAAGTGTACTATTATCAAAATGTCACTAGATAGCTGTATAAGAAAAATGCGCTTAGGCATCTTGGTAGCAAAGACAGCTCAGTCATTAAAAACCAGTGGCTTTCAGTGAGCTTCGCTATTTTAACAGAAAACTAGGACGTTACTATTATGTTATAAGTTACCGTAACGGTTTTCTGACTTTGTGCGTCACGACTGCCCATATTTATGATAGATTTGCTATACTCACAACGTCATCATCATCGTTCGAATAACGTAAACGAGATGCTCTAGTACTACCCTATGCTTACCACTTATCAGGTCCATACTCTTTTATGTCAGACAACCGTAATTCAATGCCAAACACTCATAAAGACAACGCGATTGATCCATTGGCTGCTAAAACAAACACCACTGTGGCCTATACTGATGGTGCTTGCAAAGGCAATCCTGGCGCTGGCGGCTGGGGCGCACATCTTATATTTAGTGATGGCAGCACACAAGATTTATACGGCGGCGACAAAGAAACCACCAATAACCGTATGGAACTAATGGGTGCGATACAAGCCCTGACGCATAGCCCGCATGAGCATACTCTTGAGATTTGGACTGACTCCAGTTATGTCAAAAAAGGCATAACTGAATGGATTGAAGGTTGGAAGAAAAAGGGCTGGAAAACTGCCAGTAAAAAGCCCGTCGCCAATCAAGACCTATGGCAACAATTGGATAAGCTCTGCCAACAGCGTGATGTTAGCTGGCATTGGGTCAAGGGTCACGCTGGACATGCTGGTAACGAAAAAGCAGATGAGCTGGCAAACTTAGGTGTCACCTCAAACAGCGGCCATTCAGCTATAGTCAGTAAAGCAGATACGGCTAAAAAAAAAGACCACATAGCGACTGATATTAATCCTAACATTGTTACTAATACTGACACTAACATTGATACTTCGCAAAAATCATCTAGCGCTGACTGGCTAAGTTTCGATCCATTGGGTCTAGATATGATGGACGATGAGTTTGATGAAGAGCTCTTAGAACCTGAGCCGCTAAGAGAAGATAGTCAGAGTGCTGCTGACAATCGCGATATAAATGAAGACATTGCTGTAGAATCTCACAGCCATCAAGATAATACATACAACCCGACGAGTACCAAAGCTATGCCAGACATTCAAACGCACCTAGATGATACCGTCGACAACGATATGTTGCCAAGTGTAGAATCTGATGCCCCTAAGTTCGATGGGGATACTAGCCGTGCCAACCCATATTTCAAGCCGCTACTACCAAAGCCGATACACCGCCATGAGGCAGATCGTCAGCTTATCATGGATACAGAAACCACAGGGCTTGATGCTCTAAAAGGCGATCGTATTATCGAGGTCGGTATTGTGGAGCTGGTCGGACGTAAGTTTACTGGTGAAAAGCTGCACGTTTATATCAATCCGCAGCGAGGTATGGATGACGAAGTCATTCGTATTCATGGTATCTCTGAAGCATTTTTGACCGACAAGCCGACCTTTGACCAAGTGGCTCAGTCTTTGTATGACTTTATGGACGGCGCTGAAATTATCGCTCATAACGCTACTTTTGATATGAACTTCTTAAATATGGAGTTTGCAAAAGTTGGTCTGAATGATTTTGCTAATCGAGTGCAAGTAACCGATTCACTGGCGATGGCCAAGCAGCAGTACCCTGGGCAAAAAAACACGCTAGATGCCCTCGTGCGTCGCCTAGATGTTGGTAAGCAAGACCGTACTTTTCACGGGGCATTACTTGACTCAGAGATTCTAGCCGAAGTTTATTTGGCGATGACTGGTGGACAGGTCACGCTTGCCATCGAAGAGGATACAGACACCGATGGCGGACAAACTGCTCATGCAAGTTTCGCCAATTTAGCGAATTTATTACTGGCTTCAACATCGGATGAAACTGCTGACCAAAGCTGGTATGCCGCTTTGGCAGAAGATTATCCTGCCCTAAAAGCTAGCATGTAATTGTCGTTCGAATTTTTATTGAACCGACATTTGTATAATTTAGTCTTGATTATTATGATAGAAAGCGTTAAAACATCACTAGCTAATACTTTCTAAATCAAATTTATCATATTGCTATTCTCATCAGTACATTATGGAAAAATACTTATGGACCAGTCTGCGCAAATGAAGCTAACCGCCCCAACGCTTAGTGTTACTGATTTTAACCTACCGTCACTCCATTTACTGCATGATGAGGTTATAGCAACGCTTAAAGATACTGAAATTCATCTAGGTGAGTTCAATGATGATAGTAGTCAGGCGCCTTTGTTGTCAGACTCTATCGAAGTATTAAAGCAACTGTCTTGTATTTTCAAACTGATTTCTTTGGTCGGTGCAGAAGCATTGAATGATGCCATTGTTGGTGGTCTACAGAGACTTTATGACAATGGTGACAACAATGATACTGATTTGATCATGGATCTATCAGAAGCCATCATGACCTTGGATCGTTATGTCGAGTTTGTCCTATTGACTGAATCGGTAGAGCCTACTCTACTGATACCTGTAATCAACAAGCTTAATGCACATAGTCAAAAAGCTCCTATTACAGCAGACTATTTTTCTGCATTTGGTAGCAGTAGTGTCATCATCGCCAATCCTGAACAAAACTTTGAATCTCTAAGCGCACTTAATCTAGACACAGAGCTGTTGACCAACGCGTATCGTAGTGGCCTTGGGGTTACGCTACTCAATCAAGATGGCAACATTGACGCTGCAGATCAGCAAAAGCTTGATGCTATGAGTGCAGCTTGTGCATTAATCGCTGCAAATACTGATAGCTTATTTTGGCAAGCGGCGACTGCCGCCGTGACTGATATCGCAGCAGTATTACCATTAAACCTAAGTCAAAAGCACACACTTATCTATTTAGAGCAGCAATTTCAAAGCTATTTACCAGTCATGGATACCCGCTTTGCAGATTTAGTAAGCTTTGCCTGTCAACGTGATAACGAGCAAGCGCAGCAATTACGTGAACAATATGCAAATAACCATTTAGAAGGTGCTCAGTTAGAACAAATGAAGCGCTTTTTATTCGGTCCTAACCGCGAACTTACCGATACGTTAAACACAATTATTCAAAATCAGATCAATAACATTAAAGAACACGTCGATAGTTATGCACGTGGCGATTCAATCAATCCTATTGATATGCAGACAGCGCAGATTATTAAAGAGCTGACTGAACTAAGTTCGGCATTACGTTTGTTAGGTCTGTCCAACGCAGCCAATAGTCTTAGCGAAGCAGCAGAAGCTGTGAGCCATTGGCAAGCGCCTTCTCCTGAAGACTTCGATCATTTGCTATTAGCGTTAATGCACGCAGAGAACGCCACCATTGCTATGGCAGAGATGCATACACCAGGGGCAATCTATCTACCACTGAATAACCCGCATATCTCATTGCATCAGCTTAATACGGCCAATGATACCTTGATACAAGAAAGCCGAACTGCGATTGCTAGTGCCGAGCAAGCCATCAATGATTATTTGGCGGAGCCTGAGCGCGACATGCTCAATATCCAAAATATTCCTGGGATGATGCGTCAAGTAGCAGGCGCGGTACGTTTCTTACAGTTGGCCACACCTGCCAGCATGCTGAGTCAGCTAGCCAACTATATCGAACAACGTATCGAAGGCGGACGACGTATCGAAGACAGTACGTTAGCCTGCATCGCTGATGTTATTATGGCGGTTGATCATCACTTAGATGGTTTTGAGAATAATCGCCCTGTCAGCAAGCAAGCGCTTGATGTTGGTCAACAGAGCTTAAGCCATCTACTTGCTGCTTAACTTTTCTCATTGTCATGTCATGGTCATTATCTCTTAACCATGACATCTCATTTAAATATAGATAATTCAAGATAATGTAGGTACGAGTCAGGCACGTGAAAGCGCTATATTCATTAGGTTAAACTAGCCTAGTCATTAGGCTGAACCAACCTGACAATATATATGGATATCTGGGTATCTGGTTTACATAGAATTGATGATATTTTACTCTTAATAAGTCTGTGTCTACGTCGATGCGGACTTACTTTATAATGTTTGGAATTTTATATGGCCCATGCTTTTGTATTAAGTGATGACAGTATCTTATGCCGTCAAATGCCAGATGGTTGGTGGCCTTTGCAAGTTCAGCTATCGTCTGATAGTAATGACTCAAATGAGCAAGCTTATCAAGTCGGTCATGTAACGCTGCACGAGAGCCTAGCACCAAATCATTGGTTATCAGACAACAACAATAGCGCTGGCAACCATGCAAAGGGTACGGTTGACGCCAATATGGCTCATAGCTTTACCGCTCAAGCGACGAGCGCCATGACTTATGACTATGCAGTTGCTCATAACGTGACGCTACCAATTATTGCTGAAAGTAGTGGTAACACCTTTGTTCCTTATCGAAAACTAATGACTCATTTGCCAGTCGCTTTATCAGATCAGATTAGCCAGGCAATACAACTATTAAGCTGGCAAGCAGATACGCAGTTTTGTAGTCGCTGTGCTAGCCCTACCGTACATGCTGACCAAGGCGAACGTGCCATGGTTTGTCCAGTATGTCGATTGCGCCAATACCCTCGCGTACAACCTTGCGTCATCACTGCTATTACTCGTCCAAATCCAGTGAAAGGTGAGATGCAAATCTTATTGGCTCACCATCATCGTCATGGACAGCAGAACCTACCGCCAATGTATGGTTTGATCGCAGGGTTCGTAGAAGTTGGAGAGAGTCTGGAGCATGCGGTGGTACGTGAAGTCGAAGAAGAGGTCAATATCAGCGTATCAGATATCCGCTACGTCAGTAGTCAGCCATGGCCATTCCCCTCTAACTTGATGCTCGGTTTTCGAGCATCGTATGCCAGTGGCGATATTATCTTGCAAGAAGATGAGCTAGCTCATGCTGATTTCTTTGATCTCTCAAACCTACCTAGAATTCCGCCAAAGGGTAGTATCGCTCGCGATTTGATTGACCAAGTAGCTAAAGAGCAAAATATAGATTTATAATCAGTCCTTATCTATCAATACCTCATTACGCTATAGTATTGTATTTTCAATCTCATCTCTTTAAAATCGCTGCTCCTGTGATAAGCGTTTTACTTCGAACTTCATTTTTAGTAAGTAACACGCCAAAATGAGAAGTAACACGCTAACATGAGCAGATGCTTTTATAGATACTGTTTTACAAAGACCGCTTTCTCAACCTTTTATCTCTATTTATACTAATACCAATTCTTACGACTGGTATTAAGGTCCTTAATTAAATGCAAAGTAGCACCAATATACGCTTAGTCAATCTACCTATCTTATTCGATGCATTACACATTGATACCTTGTCCGCTGACATACAGGCAAAAATTGCACGTGTGGATGCGTGTCTGCCACAGACGCAGTGCGGTCTATGTGAGCATCCAGATGGTTGCCTGCCATATGCCGCTGCAATTGTATTAGATGGCGAGCCGTATAATAAATGTGTGCCTGGTGGTCAGCCAGTCACCAATGCGATTGCTCAGACTCTCGATATAGATACTTCTAACACTACGCTGACGGCAGTGCCTTCACAGTGGCCAATAGATGCCACCTCTGAACGTCCGACTGAGGTTCGTGCGGTTATCCGTGAAGATGACTGTATCGGCTGTACCAAATGCATTCCTGCTTGTCCAGTCGATGCTATCGTTGGTACTGGCAAGCATATGCATACGATTTTTACAGATTTGTGCACGGGCTGTGAGCTATGTATCGCGCCCTGCCCTGTTGATTGCATCGACTTAGTTACGATTGAGCGGGAAATATCTGAGCCTGAGCGAATAGCAGAGCAAGAGGATTTAAGACAACGCTACCACACTCATTTGAAACGTGTGACAGAACAGCTTGCTGATACGAGCAATAGTAGACCTGTCGTTAGTATGGTAGAGGCTAAGCTCAATAACGCAGCAAGCCAGTCTCTAAACATCAGTGAGTCGCAAGCGAAAAATACCATTGCGGCTGCCAAGCTCCGTACCAAAATCAAAAAACTGGAAAAGCAACTGAGTGTGCGTGCAAACGATAAGAAACAAGTAGAGCTCGAATCTTTACAAGCCGAGCTTGAGTCATTGCAAGTAGCGCTATAACGGTAATAGCTGATTACGCAATTAATGCGTTAATAAATTGATACTTTAATCATTAACATGAATGCTAACGCTAGCATATAATTTGGCACAATCATTCATCAAAATAATAGTCAAAATGCCATGAGTAAAACGGTCAAACATAAAACAGCTGACACACCGCCCTCTAGACGAATGCCCAATCGTGACGTGCGTCCATTCTTTGAAAAGCTAGCAGCGACTATTGATGAGCCTGTCACCGAACTTAATTATGATAGTAATTTTGAGTTACTTATCGCGGTAATTTTGTCCGCACAAGCGACTGATATCAGTGTCAATATTGCCACCAAGCAATTGTACCCTGTGGCCAATACGCCTGAGGCGATACTAGCATTAGGCGAAGACGGTCTCAAATCCTATATCAAAAACATTGGTCTATATAATGCCAAAGCAAAAAACGTCATAAAAACTTGCCGTGATTTGATTGAGAAATTTGATAGCACTGTTCCTGATAACCGCAAAGATTTAGAGTCACTGGCAGGTGTCGGCCGAAAAACTGCCAATGTCGTGTTGAATACGGCCTTTGGCCAGCCGACCATGGCCGTTGATACGCATATCTTTCGGGTGGGCAATCGTACTGGGCTTGCTACTGGCAAAACCGTACTCATTGTCGAAAAAAAGCTGGTCGAGCGCATCCCAGAAGACTTCATCGTAGACGCTCATCATTATCTTATCTTACACGGCCGCTATACTTGTCAGGCACGTACACCCAAATGCAGCTCTTGCCCTGTCTATGAAGAATGCATGTTCAAAGATAAAGCTGCATTTTTAGAGTTGTAACGTATTGTTCATTTCAAGCAAACGCTACTGCTAGCTAATCACTCAGCTAGATAAACCGCTATCCAGTAACCACCTTTGATTGCAGTGAACTGCTTGTTGAGCATTTCTTATAGTAGAGCAAGTGTTGCTCACTAGAGTTTTATAACGTTTCAAGGTAGAATAACCCTATTTTGCGTTAAGAGATTTTGGCTATTACCCTGCTTCTGATAAGGCAATCTGCACATTAGCGTTGTCTATTAGGGCAAGTACTGCTTCAACTCGTTACCGCCAAGACCATATTAGAGCGAGGCAGTATCATTTTATATATTGATTAAATGATAGTCAGCTCACCCTTTGGTCATATTTATTAGCAAAGATTTTAGTCAAAACCGATTTTAAATTGAGAAACACCGATTATCTGCCGCGTAAATGCGTGGTCAAAATTAATTAGAGCAGCACCCAGATGTGCTGCTTTTCCTACCCTTATTGATTCAATTAAGCGATCCCATTATGCGTGAATACAACTTATTTACCTCAGAATCTGTGAGCGAAGGCCATCCTGACAAAATGGCTGACCAAATATCAGACGCTATCCTTGACGCTATCTTACGTGAAGATTTGCACGCACGTGTGGCATGCGAAACCTTAGTAAAAACAGGCGCAGTCATACTTGCAGGTGAAATCACCACAACGGCAAATATCGATTTAGAGCGTCTGGTTCGTGACACCGTAAATGGCATCGGCTATCACCATTCAGACCTAGGCTTTGATGGCGAGACTTGTGCAGTCATCAATATGTTAGGTAAGCAATCTCCTGAAATCGCGCAAGGCGTCGATCGTAGCGACCCTGAAGAGCAAGGTGCAGGCGACCAAGGCTTGATGTTTGGTTATGCCAGTAATGAGACCGAAGTATTAATGCCAGCACCTATCGAGTATGCCCATCGTTTGATGGAGCGTCAGTCGGAGCTGCGCCGTGCAGGTGAGCTGCCATGGTTGCGTCCAGATGCCAAAGCGCAGGTGACCTTGAAGTATGACGGCAATCGTCCTGTCGCCATCGATGCTGTTGTATTATCAACACAGCATGATCCAAGCATCTCGCAGTCAGATCTACAAGAAGCTGTGATGGAATCTATCATTAAGCAAGTGCTACCAGCTGACTTATTGCACGCTGGCACACGCTATCATATCAACCCAACTGGTAAGTTTGTGATTGGCGGTCCTGTTGGTGATGCTGGTCTGACTGGTCGTAAAATTATTGTTGATACTTACGGCGGTATGGCACGTCATGGTGGCGGTGCGTTCAGTGGTAAAGATCCTTCAAAAGTGGATCGCAGTGCTGCTTACGCAGTACGTTATGTGGCCAAAAACATCGTAGCAGCAGGTCTTGCTGAGCGCTGTGAAGTACAGGTCAGCTATGCAATTGGTGTCGCTGAGCCGACTTCTATCTCTGTTAATACCTTTGGTACTAGTAAAATCAGTAACGATGAGATCATTCGCTTGATTCGTACTCACTTTGACCTACGCCCTTACGGCATTACCCGTATGTTGAACTTACTACAGCCAATGTATCAGCAGACTGCTACCTTTGGACACTTTGGTCGTCCAGGCTCAGAGACTGCCTTTACGTGGGAAAAAACAGACAAAGCTGATATCTTAAAAGCAGACGCTGGTTTATAAGAGTCATTACTTTAAAACGTTTGCCAACCATTTTTATATACTAAAAACTACTGACACTTATTATTAGGAGTTGCTTATGTCTCAAGACAATATTCAAGACCAAAACGCTGATGCTAACATTGAAATCACCCCTGAAATGCAGGCATTCTATCAACGTGCTGACGCTATCATCGGTATCGCCAACAGCCAGCTAGGTCCTGAAGCACATTCAGGTCAAGTAGGTGCTTCTTTATTGTATGCTGCAGCACGCTATAGCGCGTCAGTTGCCTCTATCGGCTTCGTCAAAGGTGATGATTTCGCTAAAGAAAAAGACGATATCGTCGAGTTTTATGTTAAACAGTATCGCCAAATGCTAAGCGATAATTTAACTGATTATGCTCAAAACTTTGACAAGTACGTGCAGCTAAACCAAGATGACAAACCAGCTGAATAAGCGAATGTCGTCAGTCTAGATGTCTTTCATTTAGACATGCTGTCGTAGTATCAATATTTGATGGCAGAAAACAAAACCCCAAGCTTAATTGAGCTTGGGGTTTTTTGTATGGTGTTTAAGTGGATAGCTATTGATAAATGAGCTACCATAAATACTTAAGCGTTTAGCCTCAATAGGCAAATCCATCAGCGATAACAGGACGCTATCGAATATTATTAATAAGGACATTTCTTATGAAACAAACTCTATCCAATTGTCGATTTTCCAAAATTAATCAATCTTCGTTCAAACCATTATCACTTATATTGATATTAGTTCTAGCTTTGACGGGCTGTAGCTCTATGTCTGATGTAGGCACGTCTGGTCAAACACCTACCCCATCCATTCCTGATCTCAGTCAGCAGTTTGAAGATGCTCTTACTCAATGTCCACCCGCTAATCCTGCCAATAATATCTGTACGGCACAATATGAACCCGTCTGTGTAAAAACGAAAGTTGGATCAATTGTTAGCTACCGAACGGCTAGTAATGCCTGCTCAGCCTGTAATATTCCTGAAGCCATTGGTTATACAAAAGGCGAATGCAATTAATCTATAAAGCGATTATATCGAGATCTGCTGTGCTGAAAGCTGCTGTATTGGAAGACTTTCTATTAAAAATATTGAACATCCATAAAAATACCCAGCTTATGACAAGCTGGGTATTTTTGTAGCTGAGAAATAAACTCTAAAGCTTAAGCATCTTTCTCAAGTGCTGGTGGGCCTTTTAGTAGCTCTTCATCACGGAATTCATTGGCCGAGTTGTGCTCTGCTGACTCTTCTGTGGTGAACCATTGCTGATTACGATACAGTATCAAGCGATCGCGACTGAGGCCACGCAATAGAGAATACATCATCACGACGATCACAATAACAAAAGGAAATCCTGAGACAATCGATGCCGCTTGTAATGCACTCAAACCACCTGCTGCCAATAGTACAGCAGCGATAACGCCTTCAGCACCTGCCCAAAACAAACGTTGAATCTTTGGCGGATTGGTATCGCCGCCCGAGGTCAGCATGTCGATAACAAAGCTAGCTGAATCTGATGAGGTGACAAACCACAGGACAATCATCACCACGATGAGCAAGTTGACCGCACCTGTTAATGGATAAGACTCCATCAGTTTAAAGATAGCGCTACCTGTATCGGCTTTGACTGCTTCGATCAGACCTGGGCTAACCATGTTAGGGTCTGCTGCTGCCACCAGCTCCATATTTACCGCAGAACCACCAAAAGCGGTAAACCACAAGAACAATATCGTGATAGGAATTAACAGTACGCCTAATATAAACTCACGGATGGTACGGCCACGAGAGATACGTGCAACGAAGACCCCAACGAATGGCGACCAACTAATCCACCATGCCCAATAGAAAATCGTCCAAGAAGCTTGCCAATTTTCTTCGCCTCTATAAGACTCTGTCCATAGACCTAACGGCACGATTTGGTGCAAATAGTTGCCGATGTTTTCTACAAAGCTATTAAAAATAAACTGCGTAGGCCCAAAGATAATCACAAAACTGAGCAATATCACAGTGAACAATATATTGGTATCACTTAGACGCTTGATGCCTTTATCCAATCCCATAAACAGAGATAACCCTGCTAGCATGGTGATAAGGCCAATCAAAATAATCTGCACCGTAATATTATTGGGTATACCAAATAACGTCTCAAGGCCCGAGTTAATCTGCAAGACGCCAAGACCTAACGTAGTCACTACCCCAAACATCGTACCAAATACGGCAAGCGTATCTACCGTATGCCCCCAACCGCCGTAGATTTTTTTACCCAATATTGGGTACAGTGTCGAACGGATAGCCAGTGGTAAACCTACTCGATAATGAAAATATGCGAGCGATAGCGCAACCATGCCATATAGCGCCCATACATGTAGACCATAATGTAAAAACGAGATATTCATCGCTTGCTTGGCCGCGGCAACGGTTTCTGGTTCTCCTAATGGCGGTGCCATAAAGTGATACAGCGGCTCGGCGGTACCCCAGTAGAGCAGTCCAATACCAATACCTGCCGAAAACAACATACCAACCCAAGAAACAAGATTGTACGCAGGTCTCTCGTTTTGATGACCAAGCCTAATATCGCCATAACGGCTAAATATCATGTAAATACTCATGACCAATGTTAAATTGACCACGACAATAAAGAACCAGCCAAAGCGTAAAGAGACAAATGCTTTTGCTTGGTTAAATACCACTTCTGCTTGTTCATTGAATAAAGCGCCAAAAATAATGAACGCCAGTATCAAGATTGCTGAAGTCAAAAATACAGGTTTACTTACCCGCGGAAAAGGGCCTAATCGGCCAACTTTTACATGATCCATAGGTATATCCCCAAAAAAGTGCGTAACCATACCAAGGTATGAACGAATTATCAAATATAACACCTTGTAAATACTGCCGAATGTATAGAAATGGTAGTAACATTTCGGTAATAATTTTCAAAAATCCGAATTTATCCTGAATAAATTTAAGTATCTTTACCCAATAAAGAAGCCCCAATTTAAAAACAAATTGGGGCTTCTTCTATTAAAAGCTTAAGTATCTGTCTTACTTTTATCTACTTCTTAGTCACCTTTTACAATCTTGGGTGGTCCTTTTAGCAGATGCTCATCAGCAAATTCATCTGCCGAGTTGTGATCTGCTGATTCTTCAGTAATATAATGCTGCTGCGCTCTATATAGTATCAGTCGATCACGACTCAAACCACGCAGTAGCGCATACATCATTGCAAATATAACCAAGGCAAATGGCAATCCTGCTACGATAGCGGCTGCTTGTAACGCGCTCAATCCACCAGCAGCCAACAACACAGCAGCAATGACACCTTCAGTGCTTGCCCAAAATAAACGTTGAATCTTTGGCGGATTGGTATCACCACCAGCCGTCAGCATATCGATGACAAAACTTGCTGAATCTGATGAGGTCACGAACCACAATACAATCATAATCACAATCATAAATGTGATGGGTTGCGCCAATGGATAGTATTCAACCAATTTAAAAATGGCACTACCAAAATCTGTTTGTACCGCCTCGACCAGTCCAGGACTAACCAACGCTGGATCAATAGCAGCGAGCAGCTCCATATGAATAGCAACGCCGCCGAAAGTTGAAAACCAAAAGAACAATATGGCCATAGGAATAAGTAACACCCCAAGTACAAACTCTCTAATCGTACGACCACGGCTGATACGAGCAATAAACACGCCGACAAATGGTGCCCAACTTACCCACCATGCCCAATAAAATATCGTCCATGCTGACTGCCAGTTTGCCTCACCTTCATAAGACTCTCCCCATAGACCTAATGGTACAACCACTGAAAGATAGTTGCCGATATTTTCTAGGAAGCTATCAAAAATGAAAAGCGTCGGCCCTAAGACGACCATAAAACCAAGTAGAATAGCCGTCAAACCGATATTCACATCGCTTAGACGCTTGATACCCTTATCCAAGCCCATCATGACAGAACAGGCGGCTAAAGCAGTAACAAAAGCAATCAGAGCGATTTGTATTGTGAGGTTATTAGGAATACCAAATAATTTCTCAAGCCCTGAGTTGATTTGCATAACCCCAAGACCGAGTGACGTCACCACACCAAACATCGTACCGAATACGGCTAAGATATCAACGGCATGACCCCACGAGCCATATATCTTTTTACCCAATATAGGATAAAGGGTTGAGCGAATCGATAGTGGTAAGCCACGGCGAAAATGGAAATAGGCTAAAGATAGCGCTACAATCGCGTACAATGCCCAAGCATGTAAGCCCCAATGTAAAAAGGTAATATTCATCGCCTGTTTGGCGGCTTCTATCGTTTCCTTTTCACCGAGTGGCGGTGCCATAAAGTGATGTAAGGGCTCTGCTGTACCCCAGTAGACAAGTCCAATACCGATGCCAGCAGAGAACAGCATACCGATCCACGAAAATAGACTGTACTGTGGTGTCTCAGTTTGAGCACCAAGACGAATATCGCCATAACGGCTCATAGACAAATAAACACAAAGTCCTAAGGCCACATTAACGAGAATAATGAAAAACCAACCAAATTTATCGGTAATAAAGCCTTGTAAAAAACTGAACAACGTACCGGCAGATTCAGTAAAAAAAACGCCAAGAACAATAAATATAATAATAAGTAATGCTGAAGTTAAAAAAACAGGTTTACTTACCCGCGGGAAAGGGCCTAACCTGCCAACTTTTACATGATCCATAGGTATATCCCCAAAAAAGAGCGTAACCATAGCAAGGTATGAACGAATCACTAAATATAACACCATGTAAATACTGCCGAATGTATAGAAATCGTAGTAACATTGCAGCAATAATATTTCGACAAACTGAATTTGTTCTGAACAAATTTAAATATCTTTACCCAATAAAAAGCCCCAATTTAAAAGTAAATTGGGGCTTCTTCTATCAAAAGCTTAAGTAGCTGTCTTGATGCTATTTACTTCTTAGTCACCTTTGACAATTTTAGGTGGCCCTTTTAGCAGATGCTCATCAACGAATTCATTCGCTGAGTTATGGTCTGCTGATTCATCCGTAATAAAGCCTTGCTGCGCTCTATATAAAATCAGACGATCGCGACTCAAACCACGCAGTAGCGCATACATCATGACAAAGACCACTAAGGCAAATGGTAGTCCTGCTACAATCGCTGCCGCCTGTAGAGCAGACAGTCCACCAGCCGCTAGCAAGATAGCGGCGATAACGCCTTCTGTCGTCGCCCAAAATAAGCGCTGGATTTTAGGTGGGTTGGTATCGCCACCAGCAGTCAACATATCGATGACAAAGCTAGCAGAATCTGACGAGGTCACAAACCATAGCATAATCATGACGACAATCAGTAGCGTAATCGGTTTTGCCAATGGGTAGTATTCAACCAACTTAAAGATGGCACTACCGGAATCCGCTTGTACTGCTTCAACCAATCCTGGGCTAACACCTGACACAGCAGAAGCAAGCTCCATATGAACAGCAACGCCGCCAAAGGTGGTAAACCAGAAGAACAAAATCAGCATTGGAATCAGTAGTACACCAAGCGTAAACTCACGAATCGTACGGCCACGAGAGATGCGAGCAATAAAGATACCAACGAATGGTGCCCAACTAACCCACCATGCCCAATAAAATATCGTCCAACTACTTTGCCAATCTGTCCCGCTATAAGACTCACCCCATGTACCTAGAGGTACAATCACAGTCAGATAGTTGCCGATGTTTTCGATAAAACTATCAAAGATAAACAGCGTTGGTCCTAAGATGACCATAAACGCTAATAAGACGATAGTGAAACCAATATTGATATCACTTAAACGCTTAATACCTTTATCCAAACCCATCAAGACTGAAGCTGCCGCTAGCGCTGTGATGAAAGCGATCAAGCCAAACTGTACGGTAAGACTGTTAGGCGTACCAAACAGCTTTTCGAGTCCAGAGTTGATCTGCATAACCCCAAGTCCAAGCGAGGTAACCACACCAAACATCGTACCAAACACAGCCAAGATATCGACCGTGTGTCCCCAACGACCATAGATCTTTTTACCAAGTAAAGGATACAAAGTAGATCGAATCGATAATGGCAGGCCGCGACGGAAATGGAAGTACGCTAAAGATAGCGCTACAATCGTATAAATCGCCCAAGCATGTAGCCCCCAATGCATAAATGAGATATTCATTGCTTGCTTGGCGGCTTCTACTGTCTCTGCATCGCCCATTGGTGGTGCCATAAAGTGATACAGCGGCTCCGCTGTCCCCCAATAGACAAGTCCAATCCCGATACCAGCAGAAAACAACATGCCGATCCATGAGAATAAACTATATTGCGGTGTCTCAGTTTGAGCCCCTAGGCGAATATCACCATAGCGACTCATTGCCAAGTAAACACAAAGCGCGAGGGCTACATTGACTAGAATGATAAATAGCCAACCAAACTTATCGGTAATAAAGTTTTGTAAAAAACTAAAAACAGCCCCTGCTGTTTCGGTGAAAAGCGCACCAAAAATGATAAAGCCAACAATCAGCAGTGACGAAGTAATAAACACAGGTTTGCTCACCCGTGGAAAAGGTCCTAATCTGCCTACTTTTACTTCTTCCATGTGTAAGTCTCAAAATTTAAGGAACATTACCTTAACAAAATAGATGTTAACTATCAATCAATTACAAAATAAAACTTGATAAAACTATTAATTTACTCTAAAAGAATTTGATAGTTTTATTAAAATAATTAAATATACAGGCAGGTAAATACGTCCTTAATTCGATGCTGTTTCGATGTTTTTTCAATATTGTTTCGATGTTATTTGGGCAATAATCTGAGTAATTGTGCATCACTACCGTCCTCAAGTGTCCACACTTGCCCGTCTACTGCTAGCACACTGCGCACACGCTCTCCCATGTCATAGCGGTAACGCTCAGCGGCGGTATTGTCTTCACTTATGCCCACTACGATAAGCGCTTTAGACGATAAGCCACTGATAAGCGCATTGCCTTGCCAGCTAGGAAAATCATTATGAGTACCAGCCGCATAGATGCTCATAGCAGATGGTGAAATAACAGGTGTCCAAGTAATTTTGGGTGCCGCAAACTCTGGCTTTGTGCCATGGTCAGGAATGTCTAAACCTGAATAATTGCGGCCATTGGATACCACTGGCCAGCCATAATTATTACCCTTCTCAATAATATTAAATTCATCGCCACCTTTTGGTCCCATTTCGTGCGCCCAAAGCTGTCCACTATCGTCAAATGCCATACCAAGCACATTGCGATGTCCGACGGTCCAAAACTGTTTGGCCAACTCATTATCAGTAAACGGATTGTCTGTCGGGGTGTTACCATCAGGACTCAACCGTATTATCTTACCCAAATTACCATTCATGTCTTGTGCTGGGTCTTTGTCTTGACGCTCGCCTGAGCTGATATATAGATAGCGCCCATCAGGAGAAAACAGCAAACGATGACTATAATGTCCCTGCCCTGTAACTTTCGGAGACTGTTGCCAGATAGGCGTGATATCTTGCAACGTAGGTGTGGCTGTCTCTAGTCCTGAAAGTGTCGCTTTGATAACTTTAGCGCCAAATTTATTACTATCACTTCCTGTTCCTGCTTCCGCATAACTAAGATAGACGGTATTGGACGTCGCAAAATCCGGAGCCACAATGATATCCCCCAAGCCACCTTGACCACCGTAAGCGACTGTAGGAATGCCTTCGATTTTGGTCTTATTACCCGTCGCTGTATCTACGATAAATAGCTCACCTGTTTTTTGTGTTACTAGTAATTTTGGCGCTTTGCTATCTGCAATGGGTAACGCTGTCATAGCCCAAGGCTCATCAAAGGTAGCGATTGCTTTGGTGGTAAAGTCAGGCTTGCTAGTCTTTGTTTGTTTGGTGGTTTGTGTGGTGGTTTGAGCATCGTTATCTGAAGTGGACACTTCTTTAGATTCTGTTGCAGTACTTTTATTATTGCTGGGACTTACTGTAGAAGAGTTGGAGCACGCGGCAGTGCTAAACAGCAATGCTGCAATGATTAGCGGCGAGGTTAAAGGTATATTTATACGTTCAATATGGGCTGTCATCGGTCTACTTCTCCATTCAGTTGATACAGTTACTATTAGTCATTGATTTAGTTATAGCATAGTCCTGAGACTTAAGAGATATCGAAATGGTAAAAAAACAATAACGTAAAACGCGCCTTATAAATAAAAACCCCTTACCTACGATTGTAGATAAGGGGTTTATTTTAAAAGTACAGTTGGGTTATAAAAACGTCAAAGCTAGATTGATTAGCTCATTCTAAGCTTATCAAAAGTGAGCTTATCATCGGCACCCACATCGACTTTGATAATATCACCAGCGACAAAATCACCTGCCAATAGTTTCAATGACAATGGGTTTTCGATCTCTTGTTGAATGGCACGCTTTAAAGGACGAGCACCATAAACAGGGTCATAACCCACAGCAACCAATTTATTCATCGCATCTGCTGACAGCTCAATATCCATCTCACGCTCTTGGATACGCTGACGTAATCGATCCAGTTGAATATCCGCAATACCTGCCATCTGCGACATACCAAGCGGATGGAAGACTACGATTTCGTCAATACGGTTGACGAACTCTGGACGGAAATGCTGCCCAACAGAATCCATTACTTCCGCTTTGATATCCTCATAGCTCTCACCAACCATCTCTTGAATTTTATGCGAACCCAAGTTACTGGTCATGATAATCACGGTGTTCTTAAAATCTACCACACGACCTTGCGAATCGGTTAAGCGGCCATCGTCCAATACTTGCAATAAGATGTTGAACACATCAGGGTGCGCCTTTTCTACTTCATCGAACAATATGACGCTATATGGCTTACGGCGTACCGCTTCAGTCAATGTACCGCCTTCTTCATAACCGACATAACCTGGAGGCGCCCCTACAAGGCGACTGACACTGTGTTTTTCCATATACTCACTCATGTCGATACGTACAATCGCATCTTCAGAGTCAAACAAGAAGTTTGCTAGTGATTTGGTCAGCTCAGTTTTACCAACACCAGTAGGTCCTAAGAATAAAAACGAACCAGATGGACGATTTGGATCAGACAAGCCTGCACGGCTACGACGTACCGCATTGGCCACCGATTCGACTGCTTCGTTTTGACCAATGACACGCTCATGGAGCTTTTCTTCCATTGCTATCATCTTGTCACGCTCGCCTTGCATCATTTTGCTGACTGGAATACCAGTCGCGGCTGCCACCACTTCTGCAATTTCATTGTCGGTGACTTTATTACGTAGCAATTTTACACCGCTCCCTTCACCTGTCTGCTCTTTTTGCTCAGCCAAATCAGACTCATGAATACGACGTTCTAACTGCGGAATGGTTTCATATTGCAGCTTACTCATGGTCTCATAATCGCCTTCGCGGCTAGCTTTGTCATACGCGATACGGGCTTTATCTAGCTCGTCTTTTAGCTGTTGACTGCCTTTAACCAATGCTTTCTCTGCCTGCCAAACCTCATTGAGATCAGCATACTCTTTTTCCAATTCAGCTATTTGCGCATCAAGCACTTTTCGTTCTGCTTGCGCGCCGGCATCCTCTTCATTTTTGAGTACTTCACGCTGCATTTTTAGCTGAATCAAACGGCTATCAAGCTTACCTAATGATTCAGGCTTGCTATCCATCTCCATCCGCAAACGACTGGCCGCCTCATCAATTAAATCAATCGCCTTATCTGGTAGCTTACGGTCAGTGATATAGCGATGACTCATGCGCGCAGCAGCGATAATGGCACTGTCTTGAATATCGACGCCATGATGCAACTCGTAACGCTCTTTTAGACCCCGTAATATCGCGATGGTATCTTCGACCGTTGGCTCATCGACCAGTACTTTTTGGAAGCGACGCTCAAGTGCTGCGTCCTTTTCGATGTACTTACGGTATTCATCCAGCGTTGTCGCCCCGACACAATGCAGTTCACCACGTGCCAATGCAGGTTTTAGCATATTACCTGCATCCATCGCGCCTTCAGATTTACCTGCCCCGACCATCGTATGCAGCTCATCAATGAATAGGATGACATTGCCTTCTTGCTTGGCCAAGTCGCTCAACACGCTTTTGAGACGCTCTTCGAACTCACCGCGAAATTTTGCGCCCGCAATAAGCGCACCTAAATCCAACGACAGCACTTCTTTACGGCGCAGCCCTTCTGGTACGTCACCATTGATGATTTTTTGTGCCAAACCTTCTACGATAGCTGTTTTACCAACGCCCGGCTCACCGATGAGCACAGGGTTATTTTTGGTACGGCGTGATAGCACCTGAATAGTACGGCGGATCTCTTCGTCACGGCCAATCACTGGATCTAGCTTGCCAAGCTCTGCTTGTTCAGTCAGGTTAATCGTGTACTTGTTGAGTGCATCACGCTGATCTTCGGCGTTTTGGTTATTCACTGTATCATCACCGCGCAATTGCTCAATTACCGCTTTTAGTTTGCTTGCCGTCACGCCAGCACTTTCAAATATCTTTCTGGTTTCGCCCTGCTCAGCGAGTGCCAACATCACCCATTCCGTCGCGATAAAATCATCGCCTTCTTTTTGTGCCTGACGATCGGCCAAGTTCAAGATTTTGACCGAGTTTGGGTTTAGGTTGACGTCACCTGTCGGTTCCGAAATGGTCGCTTGGTTATCTAGTGCTTTAGCAACGCCATTTTTTAGCGCTGGGATAGAAGCACCTGCTTGTTGGCAGATAGATAAATTAGACTCATCTTGTAGCAACACGGCAAGCAAATGCACAGGATCGATACCTGTATGATCGCGACCTAATGCTAGGCTTTGTGCTTCTTGAATGGCGGACTGCAATTTTTGAGTAAACTTCTCAAATCTCATGTCTATATCCTTTTATAATTGGTATTCTCAGTAGCACCTCTAAGGATTACCTTAGTCTAGTGCCCACTGTTATCTGTCACTTATATAAGGTATGTATACACCTATTTCAAGACGATTACCAAATAAAACCTTACTTAAAGCAATGATATTTATTATTAATAATATTTAAATGAGCTATTAATATCAGTTAAAGGTATTTAGTAGATAAGTTACGCCATTTTATTAGTGCAAATGAAAGATAAATCTCTATTAAATACGTTAATGAATAATGCATCTGCTTAGTATAAATTAGATAACAATCCGACTATTCTACTCCACGATTTCAATAGGAACACCAAGTGTCACCGCACCCATAATTTCATCCATCTCATCATTGGCAACAGCGATACAACCATCTGTCCAATCACGTCGTTGATTAAATAATGCCAAATACCCAAAGCCATTCATTTGCCCATGAATCATGATATCGCCACCCGGATTGACCCCTAATGAATTCGCTCGCGCCTTGTCTTCATCATTAGGATAGCTAATATGAATAGAACGATACGCAATGGAGTCCTCATTTTTATAATCTAATGTATAAATCCCAACTGGCGTACGCTGGTCGCCTTCTTGTTGCTTGTGACCTGATGGACTGCCCCCTAGCGCAATACGATATGACCTAATAACTTTACCATCGCTCATCAATTTTAAGATACGATCTGATTTGTCGACAAAGACTCGGTCAATGACTATGGAAGGAGGAATGGAATTTTTGGTTTTTGAGGTGCTTTTAACATAAGCAATAGCGCTGGTGCTGACAATGGCAGCAAGACTAAGACCAATGATAATGGGCAACCAAGGCGTACGCTGCTCATTTGATGAATAAGATTTTTTATAAAAAAATGGCATAGACTCTGGTTCCTATAATTAATTTTTTGTCATTAATCATATGTATCAAAGCACTATGCCAGATTCTGTAGATACGTTTTGTGCAAAAGTGATGAATCACTCACTAGACTGTTACACCATGCGAATCGCACCATCTAAGCGAATAACTTCACCATTTAGATAAGCATTATCTATGATATGAGTCACCAATTTGGCAAACTCATTGGGAGCGCCTAAACGTTTAGGATATGGCACACCTGCCTCTAGCTGCTCGCGTGCTTTCTCAGGAATGCTCTCCATCATCGGCGTAGCAAAGACACCAGGTGCAATAGTCATCACGCGAATACCATGACGTGACAGCTCGCGAGCAAGTGGCAAGGTCAGACCAACAACGCCTGCCTTGGACGATGAATAGCTGGCTTGACCTACTTGACCGTCAAAGGCTGCGATAGAGGCTGTATTAATGATAATGCCTTGATCTACATTCTTCTCTACATGGTCGCCTGCACTACTGTCATTCGCTATGCGCTTGGCAATGCTAGCAGCGACCAAACGAGCGACGTTAAATGAACCAACCAGATTGATATTGACCCCACGGCTAAATGCCTCAAGGTCTGCCGGATTGTTATCACGATCTAGCAGCTTTTGTACCACTACGATACCAGCACAGTTGATTGATCCTTGCAGGCCGCCGAAAGCTGACTCTGCCATTTCGACCGCTGATTGCACTTCATCACCGTTAATGATATCACAGCGTACAAAGCGCGCACTATCACCTAACTCGGCGACCAGATCTTGCCCAGCAGATTCATTTAAATCAGCGATAACGACGTTGCCACCTTGACCTACGATCGCCCGAGCCACTGACTCTCCCAAACCTGATGCACCGCCTGTGACCAAAAAGCTGTTTTCTTTAACTTGCATGATTATTCCTTTAAATATTCATTTTTTATTAGCTGTTTTCTATGAATTATCTATAAACGCTCTATTAGGTAGTTACGCAGCAGATAAACTACGTAGTAAAAAGCGTTGAATCTTACCACTTGGTGTTTTTGGTAACTCGGTCACAAACTCGACCTCACGCGGATAAGCATGAGTGGATAAGCGTTTGCGTACTAGCTCTTGGATTTCTTTGGCAATCTTATCACTACCTTCGATACCATCTTTTAGTACCACATAAGACTTAATAGTATGACCACGCACTTCGTCTGGTACGCCTACTGCCGCAGATTCTGCGACTGCTTCATGCTCTAATACAGTATTTTCGACATCAGTAGGCCCTACGCGATAACCTGCAGTAATAATGATGTCATCATCACGGCCTGAAAACCAGTAACTGCCGTCACTATGACGCTCGACCACGTCGCCTGTCAGATAGTAATCATCTACAAAGGCTTGTTTTTCATTCCAGCTATAGCCACGGAAATAAAACGCAGGTGACTGACTGACCACGACTGCTAGCTGCCCTTGCTCACCATCCGGCAGTACATTCATATCATCATCTAGTACCACCAGCGTATGACCTGGGAGCGCCATACCCATCGAGCCAACAGGACAGTCATGCGCCAGTGCATGATGTGCACAGCAAGTCATGCCAGTCTCTGTTTGGCCATATTGGTCTTTGACTTGGCACGCCAAATAGGTTTCAACCCAGTTGACCACTTCTGTATTCAATGTCTCGCCTGCCGAGTTGGCACAGCGTAAAGACAGCTTGGCATTAGTATCGTTATGAGCGCCTTCATTAACACTATCAAATACGCCGCTAGATTTCATCATTCGAAATGCAGTTGGCGAAGAGGCCAAATTGGTAATCTTGTGACGCACCATAAACTCACGCGTATTAGTCGCGTCAAATCCTGCTTCATTAAAATAAGTGGTGATACCCAGTAGCAGCGGCCCTGTGATGGCATAGTACAAGCCATACGCCCAGCCTGGATCTGCCATGTTCCAGTACTGATCATCTTCGCGTAGGTCGATGGCATAACGCATATATAAATAGAAAGCAGGTAACGCAGCCAATGGAACGCTGACGCCTTTTGATTTACCAACCGTACCTGAGGTAAACATTTGCAAGAATGGCGCGTCCGTATCAAGCATCATAGGTTCAAACGTTTGCAGCTGTGCTGCCATAGACTGGCTATAATGATCGTCACCCCATGTCTGAGCATCTTTTATACTGCCGACCAATACCATTTTGGTTTGCTCAGCCAAATCTTCAAACTTGCTGCGATTTTCTAGGTTAGTAAAAACGACTTTTGTATCGGCTTTGTCCATCCGATATTTGATTGAATCATAGCCAAAAGCAGTAAATAGCGGCTGATATACCGCGCCGATGCGCCACGTCGCCAATACAACAGTAAGAAGCTCTGGCGTGCGCGGTAGCATGGTCGCTACCTTGTCGCCCGCTTGTACCCCATACGACTGTAATAAGTTAGCGATTTGTGCACTCGCTTTGTCAAGCTCACCAAAACTCATGCGCGTTACATTGCCTGTCGTGTCTTCGTGTACTAACGCAGTATTGTCAGCCCGACCGTCACGTACATGACGACCACAGCAAGCCATATAAGCATTTAGTCGATCATCCACATGCTCGCCAAATATTTCTGACAGCAGTGTATTCATATCAAAATTATTATAGTAATCGGTATAGTTCTTTGGCGTGACGGTAGTATCTGTATCAATATTCGTCGGGGTTTGAGAGGCGGTGTTCATAAGCTAATCCTTTAGCAATAGCAGGTAACTGGTAAAATGGTATTTATGATGGAAAAACGGCCACATCCTATAGACCGTTTCATAGGTTCGTATTTATCATGCTCTATTAGTAACGCATTTTTACGTTTATTTCAATACATAACGTATCATTTTTATTTTATAGAAATAGAGATAATCTATAACTAATTATCATTAATTCGTTATAAATCCGCAAAGACACCTACAATAGCCAAAGTACTGCCGCATATTTTCAATTTCCTATTAAAGAATTAACACCTCAATATTATTATCTAAAATCTCACATCTAAACATCAGCTCTTAAAAACCCTAACAATGCTTTTTCTTCACAACTTTGGTATTTTTTGGTTCGTCCACGGCGTGCTTGTTTGTAAGTCTCAAAGAACTGCCCTGCCAAAAAACGCTCAATGACAATGGGATGAATATAAGAGGCACGGCATACGGTTGGTGTGTTGCCCAGCTCTGCTGCCACACTTTTTACCATATCAGTGACTAATTGCTGTCGCTCAGCGCTTTCTGGTGCACTGGTTAATATGTTAGCGCCTGCAGTTGTTTGCAGTTCGTCATATAGGTAGCTTGCTGCAAGAACACTTGCCATCCATGTACGAAAATCCTTTGCGCTGTACAGTTTACTTTCGCAGTCCATGCCGCACGTATGCATCCGTAAGTAGTCATTGATATCACTACTATCAACGACTTGCTTATGCCCATTATCATCTAGATATTTGAATATCTGATAGCCTGGCAGCTCAGAACAGGCTTGCACGATGTCAATCAATCGCTCGTCTTGTAGCTCAATATGATGCTCTTTTGCACTTTTTCCGACAAAATCAAACGCCAGTCCATTGTCGGTTTCGCTGACATGCTTACTACGTAACGTACTTAGACCATAGCTTTTATTTTGTTTGGCGTAGCGGCTATTACCAATACGAATCAAAGTAGTTTCAAGCAATTTAACAACGGCAGCAAGCACATTGGTACGTGATAAGGACTCTGCTTCCAAATCTGCCTCCACCTGCGCGCGTAGATTGGGCAGTGCCTCTGCAAATCCTATCATCGCATCAAACTTTGCTTGGTCACGGATGTTGTTCCATGACGGATGATACAGATACTGTTTGCGTGATTTTTCGTCTCGCCCTGTTGATTGCAAATGGCCTCTTTCGTCTTGGCATATCCACACCTCTGACCACATGGGCGGTATCACCAATGCATCAAAACGCTGACGCAATGCTTTGTCTTTGACCGTGTTGCCTGTTGCATCACGATAAGTAAAGCCGCAACCCCAACGTCTACGCTCGTAGCCTGGTTCGTCGTCACTCACATAACGCAAATTGGCACGGCGTGCGAGATGCTCGTAATCATGACGCACGTCTTTGGTCATTGTTTGCTGGCTTGCCTTTACTGTTGCCTTTGTCATAAACCTGTATACCTTTGAGAGTTCATGGTTTTAGCATAATTAATGACGGTAGTTTTTGCTGTTTATTTGGCACAGACAAAGTGTAATCGATGTGTAAAATAAAGCAGTGACAAAATCGTGATATGGGTTCTAAACGCTACTTTTTTGAGGCATAATTTAGCGCTATCCACAACTTAAGTTTATTAAAAAAAATGAAACATTCATCTGTAAAAATTAAGCTACTGGCTCACAAAGATTACGCTTCATGGTTAAATTTATGGCAAAATTATCTCAGATTTTATGAGACCAGTTTACCAATGAGCATAATTGATGCGACATGGCACAACCTGCTTAACAACGATATCCCTATTTATGGATTTGGAGCATGGAAGGATGATATCTTGGTAGGTTTTACCCATGTCGTGCTGCACCCCAATACTTGGAACACTACTGACTGTTGCTATTTAGAAGATCTATACGCGAGTGAAAATATGCGCGGTCAAGGCGTTGGACGTGCGTTGATCGAAGCGGTATATGCTTTTGCCAATGAGAAAAACTGCAACCGTGTCTATTGGGTAACGCAAGAAAATAATACATCTGCACGTAAGCTATACGACAATATCGCCAGCTTGACCAACATGGTGCAGTATCGTAAAAACCTATAATTTTAATTAACCCTGTGTTGACTGCTTTATTAAAGTTCATGCCTATTTTAAAAAACATGCATAAAAAAACGCCAAGCATAAAATACTTGGCGTTTTTCGTTTTGATACTGCTATAACTTAGAAGTCGTTATTTACCGTATACACATAGATAAGCGGTTTCGACGTCTACTTTTACTTGGAACTTCTGATTAGCTTCAACGGTAAACTGCTCGCCAGCGTTAAACGTTTGCCACTCATCACTCTCTGGTAATTTTACGGTCAATGCACCGCTCACCACGCTCATGGTTTCAAATTCACTGGTGCCAAACTCATACTCACCAATTTCCATGACGCCGACAGTTGCAGGCTTAGTAGCCGTTTGAAAAGCAATAGAAGTCACTTTATCATCAAAATAATTATTAACGCTTGGCATAATTTTCCTTAATTAAATATTGGTTACTATTTTAAAACGGCTGCTTATTTAAAACAGCCTTTTACAATCCTGCTTTTAGACTCGCTTCAATAAACTGATCGAGGTCACCATCTAGCACCGCACCAGTGTTAAAGGTCTCAACACCCGTACGTAAGTCCTTGATGCGTGAATCATCGAGCACGTACGAACGAATTTGACTGCCCCAGCCGACATCAGACTTACCGTCTTCGACTGCTTGCTGTGATTCCATACGTTTTTGCATCTCTAACTCATAGAGCTTAGCACGTAGCATCTTCATCGCCGTGGCTTTGTTACCATGTTGACTACGCTCATTTTGACAGGTCACTACCACGCCCGACGGCTCATGGGTAATACGTACCGCAGAATCTGTCGTGTTTACATGCTGACCACCCGCCCCAGATGAGCGATAGGTATCGATACGCAAGTCCGCTGGATTGATATCAATCTCGACGTTATCATCAATCTCAGGCGACACAAACACCGCAGCAAACGACGTATGACGACCATTATTACTATCAAATGGTGATTTACGTACCAAACGGTGGACGCCAATTTCGGTACGCAACCAGCCAAACGCATAATCGCCTTTGATCTCAATCGTTGCAGACTTGATACCAGCTACACTGCCTGATGACACTTCAATAACATCTACTTTAAAGCCATGAGCTTCAGCCCAGCGTGTGTACATACGTAGCAGCATTTCAGCCCAGTCTTGCGCTTCGGTGCCGCCACTGCCTGACTGAATATCTAAGTAACAATTGTTTGGATCCATCTCACCGCTAAACATCCGGCGGAATTCTAAGTCAGCAACACGTTTCTCAGCGCTATCTAGCTCGCTCTGCACATCGGCTAGCAATGACTCATCTTCTGCTTCAACTGCCAACTCTAGCATGGCAGACGCGTCTTCTAGTGTGGTTTCAAGAGAAACCACCACATCGATGACACCATCAAGGTGACTTTTTTCTTTGTTGATTTTGGTCGCGCGCTCTGGATCGTTCCATAGCTCAGGGTTTTCTAATTCCAAATTGACTTCTTCTAAGCGTTCTTGCTTACCATCGAAGTCAAAGATACCTCCGCAAATCCTGCCCACGCTCTGATAAATCTTTAATTTGTTCTTGATACGGATTGATTTCCATAAATATTCCTGTTTTTCTAATAAAAATAAATAACGAATGTGGCGCTATTTTAAATGAGATTGAGACTAAATGGTTCGCTAATTATCGCTATTGCCAATGTTGCTATTATTATTAGATTGGACAGCCTATATTGACCAATCTTCTACTGCCCAGCGATGTGCCAAAGCATGCGCATGTAACGCATCATCAGGTGATACGCAAACGGCCACATCAGCCCATTCGAGTAACGGAATATCATTTTTAGAATCTGAATACGCGTACGTTTTTTCAAAGGTGATGCCAGAGGCTTGCTGTTTATTTAGCCATTTATCCAAATGGTATATTTTGCCCGCTTGGAAGTTTGGTCTATCAGTTAGCTTACCTGTATAGCGATTATCTTTGATCTCGAGCGGCGTTGCCAATACATTGGCAGCTTCAATACCAAAACGCTTGGCAATGGCCGATACCACAAAATCATTGGTCGCAGAAATAATCACCACATCGTGCCCTTGCTCAATGTGCTGGCACAACGCTTCCATTGCTTTTGGGCGAATATGTGGCTCGATTTCACTTTTAATATAGTCTTCTCTTAGCTCATCAAGTCTATCAAGCGGCAGACTGCTTAAAAACTGCGCGACGAATTCATTATACTCTGTCGCGTCTAGCGTACCTTCAATATAGTCATTATAAAATTTCTGATTGGCAGTGCGGTACTGCGCCTCATCGACAAGGTCATGCTTTACGATATACTCACCCCAGAGATAATCGCTATCGACATCAAGTAATGTATGATCTAAATCAAATAATGCCAGTTGCTTTTGTTGTATTTGTGCTTGATTTGCCTGCATGGTGAGACCTTATCGTTGGTTGCGAAAAAATATGAATTATTTAATAAAATTAGGTACAGTTATCTACTAAGGCTGAGCCGTATCACTTAAACAGCATGTAAATGAAATAAGTATGCGCCCTATCGTCTATCTATTTAAACTTAGCTCGTTTACTTACCCTTAGTCAGGCATCGCTATTTCTGTTAAGCCAGTTTTAAATTTCTGGCAACGCTCAGCATAATGTAGCGCTGACATTTTTAGCATTGCTGCTTGCTCATCGGTCAGTGTCTTGACGACTTTTGCAGGCGCGCCCATCACTAGCGAGTTATCTGGAATAACCTGACCTTCAGTAATTAAGGCTTTCGCCCCTATCAGACAGTTTTTACCGATTTTGACATTATTAAGTACCACAGCGCCAATACCAATCAGACTGTTATCACCGACTTCACAGCCATGTAGCATAGCTAGATGACCGATAGTCACGTAATTACCAATAGTGACTTTGATACCTGCATCAGTATGAATCACACTGTTTTCTTGTACATTACTATAGTCACCGATATGGATACGATCGTTGTCACCGCGTATCACTGCACCGAACCAAATATTGGCTTGATGGCCTAAATACACATCGCCCATCACTTGCGCTGAATCTGCTACCCAACCGTTGAACGGTGCGGCAAACTCAGGGGTTTTGTCTAAATACTGATAAATCATAACGACTCCTTGTCATCTTCATTATTGTTATAACAAACGATCATAAAAATTGGGTTTAGCGCTGCGCTGTCCATTGTGGCAAAGCCAACTGCGAAAATCCAGCGCTATTAATACACGCTGGATGTTGATTTTGATAAAAGAAAAGGTAGCTTGTATTTGCTTAGGCTATTTTATAAAGTTAATATCTTTATAAAGTCCTCATTATTAGCTATGAAATGACTAATAATCCAGTAAATCGGCTAGCTATAACCGTCTATTTTGTATATAATACGCAAAATCTGTGCCTAAGCGAGCGGACATGATGCAAGTTACCTATTCACTATCTAGTGGGTTTTGTAGTTTTCATCAATAATGTCTTCTCGCTTTTTTGTGGAAAATTTTTGTGTATCGCCCTTTTTTTACTTTTATATGACAACAGTCAAATGCCGTAAATAAAAGGATACGGAGCAATTTTAGTCCAACAAAACATGATGGCACTCACCAATAACAGCGGAGGCAATCCTTGAATTCATCGGCAGAAATACAAGCAATTTTGGCACTAGCAGACGGTACAATCTTTCGCGGTGTCAGTATCGGCAGCCTAGGTCATCGTATTGGTGAAGTGGTATTTAACACAGCCATGACAGGGTATCAAGAAATCCTAACCGATCCAAGTTATGCCCGCCAGCTGGTGACTTTGACTTACCCTCATATCGGTAATACAGGCACCAACGCTGAGGACACAGAATCTGGCAATGGCCATAAAGTATGGGCAGACGGTCTTATCATCCGTGATGCCACCATGGTAACCTCTAACTTCCGTAACTCAGAGTCACTTAGCGACTATTTACAGCGTAATGAGACAGTGGCTATCGCTGAAATTGATACCCGTCAGCTAACACGTCTATTACGTGATAAAGGTGCACAGAACGGCTGTATCATGACTGCCTCAAACGGCGAGACGATCAGTAGCGACGATGAGCAAAAAGCGATTGAGTTAGCGAAAGGCTTTGCAGGTCTAAAAGGCATGGACTTGGCAAAAGAATGCTGTACTAAAGAGAACTTCGAGTGGACAGCGGGTACCTGGGATTTATCAGACACCCTACTCAACCGCGATATCCCTGGTAGTCATGATAGCGGTACTGGCGGCTTCTTTAAGCAACTCGGCACTCACATCGATTCTAAACACAACGTAGTCGCTTATGACTTCGGTAGCAAAACCAACATCCTACGCATGCTCGTCGACCGCGGTTGTCACGTAACGGTTGTACCAGCACAGACCCCTATCGCTGATGTGCTAGCAATGAACCCAGATGGCATCTTCTTATCAAACGGCCCTGGTGATCCTGCAGCTTGTGATTACGCTATCGATGCGGTACGCCACATCATTGAGCAAACTGACGTGCCAACGTTTGGCATCTGCTTAGGCCATCAGCTGATTGGTCTGGCTAGCGGTGCAAATACCATCAAGATGAAAACAGGCCATCATGGTGCCAACCATCCAGTACAAGATTTGGCGAATGGCACGGTTATGATTACCAGTCAGAACCATGGTTTTGCGGTTGATGAAGACACGCTACCTGACAACGTTAAATCTACTCATCGCTCACTATTTGATGGTACCAACCAAGGTATCGAGCTGACCGATAAGCCTGTATTTAGCTTCCAAGGTCACCCAGAAGCCAGCCCTGGTCCACATGACTGCGCGCCATTGTTTGATAAGTTTGCGGATATGATGGAACAGTCTAAAACTGCCCAAGCGTAAACGGTTGATTATAACTACATAATAAGTAAACGCTTGAATCGTCCATAGCGCTTCAAGCGGCATTAAATAAAGCACTGCAAGCATAAGACGCCATGAGCGTTATCAAAAATAAAGATTACTCAAATTATCACCCAAACGAAGGTAGCTCTAACTATGCCAAAACGTACCGACATAAAAAGCATTCTTATCATTGGCGCAGGCCCTATCGTCATCGGCCAAGCATGTGAGTTTGACTATTCAGGCGCACAGGCGTGTAAAGCACTAAAAGAAGAAGGCTACCGCGTCATCTTGGTCAACTCAAACCCTGCGACCATCATGACTGACCCTGTCATGGCTGACGCGACCTATATCGAGCCGATTACTTGGCAAACCGTTGAGCAAATCATTGCCAAAGAACGTCCAGATGCAATCTTGCCAACGATGGGCGGACAGACAGCACTAAACTGTGCGCTAGAGCTAGACAAGCACGGTGTATTGACCAAGTATAACTGTGAGTTGATTGGTGCAACCAAAGACTCAATCGAAATGGCAGAAGACCGCAACTTGTTTGATAAAGCCATGAAGCGTATTGGCCTTGAGTGCCCTCGCGCTGAAACGGCTGAAACCATGGAAGAAGCCTTTGCTACTCAAGAAAAAATGGGCTATCCGTGTATCATTCGTCCATCATTCACGATGGGTGGTTCAGGCGGTGGTATCGCTTATAACCGCGATGAGTTCATTGAAATCTGCGAGCGCGGTTTTGACTTGTCTCCAAACCATCAACTGCTTATCGATGAGTCATTGATTGGTTGGAAAGAGTACGAGATGGAAGTGGTTCGTGACAAAAACGACAACTGCATCATCATTTGTGCCATCGAAAACTTTGATCCAATGGGCGTGCATACAGGCGACTCAATCACCGTCGCACCAGCACAGACCTTGACCGACAAAGAATACCAAATCATGCGTAATGCGTCATTAGCAGTACTGCGTGAGATCGGTGTTGAAACAGGCGGCTCAAACGTACAGTTCGGTATCAACCCTGACACTGGTCGCATGGTCGTCATCGAGATGAACCCACGCGTATCACGCTCGTCTGCCCTAGCCTCAAAAGCCACTGGCTTCCCGATTGCCAAAATCGCAGCGAAACTGGCCATTGGTTATACGCTAGACGAATTGCAAAATGACATTACTGGTGGCAAAACGCCAGCCAGCTTTGAGCCTGCGCTTGATTATGTCGTGACCAAGATACCTCGTTTTAACTTTGAAAAATTCCCACAAGCAGACAACATCCTATCGACTCAGATGAAATCGGTCGGTGAAGTGATGGCAATTGGTCGTAACTTCCAAGAGTCGATGCAAAAAGCCTTACGCGGTATGGAAACAGGTGCGGATGGTTTTGATGAGCAAATTGACTTATCAAAAGTAAGCGCCGAAAAAGCACGTAGCGAAATCATCAACCGCCTAACCATTCCAACACCTGAGCGTATCTACTACGTTGCAGATGCATTCCGCGTCGGTATGAGTGTCGATGAAGTGTTTAACTTTACTAAGATTGACCCATGGTTCTTGGTACAAATCGAAGACATCGTTAAAACAGAAGCTACCGTAAAATCACTGGGTTTTGGCGGCTTGAACGAGAAAAATCTACGTAGTTTTAAACGTAAAGGCTTATCAGATTTGCGTTTGGCTAAATTGCTTGGTATCTCACAGAAACAACTACGCAAAAAGCGTTGGGATCTAAACGTCTATCCAGTCTATAAGCGTGTCGATACCTGTGCCGCAGAGTTTGCTACTAGCACGGCTTATATGTACTCAACGTACGATAGCGAATGTGAAGCCAATCCAACAGACAAAAAGAAAATCATGGTTATCGGTGGCGGTCCTAACCGTATCGGCCAAGGTATTGAGTTTGATTACTGCTGTGTGCATGCAGCGCTTGCCATGCATGAAGATGGTTACGAGACCATCATGGTCAACTGTAACCCTGAAACGGTTTCAACCGATTATGACACTTCTGACCGTCTATACTTTGAGCCAATCACATTAGAAGACGTGCTAGAGATTGTTCGTATCGAAAACCCAGATGGCGTGATTGTACAGTTCGGTGGTCAAACACCATTGAAGCTTGCTCGTGCACTAGAGTCAGCAGGCGTTAAAATCATCGGTACTAGCCCAGATGCGATCGACCGTGCCGAAGATCGTGAGCGCTTCCAGCATATGATTCAGCAGCTAAACCTAGTACAGCCATCAAACGCTCTAGCAACCAGCTTGGAAGACGGCTTGGTTAAAGCAAAAGACGTAGGCTATCCATTGGTTGTACGTCCATCTTATGTATTAGGTGGCCGCGCGATGGAAATCGTCTATAACGAAGACGAGTTAAGACATTACCTACGTACTGCGGTACAAGCATCGAACGAAGCGCCAGTTTTGCTAGATCGTTTCTTAGATGATGCCATCGAAGTTGATGTGGATTGTGTATGCGATGGTACTGATGTTGTCATCGGCGGTATCATGCAACATATCGAACAGGCTGGCGTTCACTCAGGTGACTCAGCATGCTCACTACCACCATACTCGCTATCTAAAGAGCTATGTGATGTGATGCGTGCGCAAACGGTTGCTATGGCAAAAGAGCTAGGCGTTATCGGTTTGATGAACGTACAGTTCGCAGTAAAAGGCGAAACCGTATATATCCTAGAAGTGAACCCACGTGCTGCACGTACAGTACCGTTCGTCTCTAAGTGTATCGGTACTTCGTTAGCACAGGTTGCAGCGCGCTGTATGGCTGGTACCTCGCTTAAAGACCAAGGCTTTACTACTGAAATTGTTCCAGCATTCTATGCGGTCAAAGAAGCGGTATTCCCATTCGCCAAGTTCCCAGGTGTTGACCCAATCTTGAGTCCTGAGATGAAATCAACGGGCGAAGTCATGGGCGTGGGCAAAACCTTTGGCGAAGCATTCTACAAGGCCATTATCGGTAGTAATGAGCGTCTGCCAGGTCTACCGACTGAAGGCGAGACAAAAACCGTTTTTATCTCAGTTCGTGACAGTGACAAAGCGCAAATCGCTCCGATTGCTCGTCAGCTTGCAGACTTTGGCTTTAAGATTGTCTCGACCACTGGCACGCAAAAAGTACTGAGCGACGCTGGTATCGAAAGTCAGCAAATCAACAAGGTCACTGAAGGTCGCCCGCATATCGTTGATGCCTTGAAAAACGGCAAAATCGACCTTATCATCAATACGACTGAAGGTAAGCAAGCTCAAGAGGATTCGTTCTCTATTCGCCGCAGTGCGCTACAGGGCAAAGTATTCTACGTCACCACGTTAGGTGCCGCTGATGCCGTCTGCAAATCTTACGCGATTGACTTACCGTTTGATGTCTATAAGTTACAAGATTTGCATGGGCAAGCAAAGTCTATTGACGTGGCTGAATAATTTCAGTAGATTAAGCATAACCGTTAGGCTTGCCTAAAAGCTCACTCAAGTATCGTTGTTTGCTTTAAATATAGCCAACCATGCTTGAGGAACGATACCTTTACCGTGATAGACCTAAAAAGCATAGTGGCTAAATTGCGACTATGCTTTTTATTACGTAAGCTTAAGTGCGCCTATGCTTGAATTGAGGTGAGATACACTCATAAATGATAGCCAACTTATTCACTACATCGTCTTAATTATCACTCTTTTATATTTTATATCCATTGCAACAACACTGACACCATCTCATTATGAGGTGGTGTGGTGTTATTGGTTTAAGGAAAAAACATGCAACGTTACCCAATGACTCCGCAAGGACACGCGGCTCTAGAAGCCGAATTAAAACAGCTAAAAAGTGTCGACCGTCCACGTATCACAGCATCGATTGCTGAAGCACGCGAACACGGCGATTTGAAAGAAAATGCTGAATACCATGCTGCCCGTGAGCAGCAAGGTTTTTGTGAAGCACGTATTCGTGACATCGAAGCCAAACTTGGTGGCGCTCAAGTCATCGATCCTTCGACACTGCCAAAAGAAGGCCGTATCGTGTTTGGTGTCAGCGTCGTGATTGAAAACATGGACACAGAAGAAGAGAAACAGTACAAAATCGTTGGCGATGATGAGGCTGACTTTAAAGCTGGCAAAATCTCAGTCAACTCTCCAATCGCTCGTGGTTTGATTGGTAAATTCGAAGGCGACGAAGTGCGCATTGAAACGCCAAAAGGTGTAGTCGAATATGAAGTCATGAAAGTTATATACGACTAATAGCTACACTGCGTTCTAATCTATAAATTTGATGTTCTCAATTGAAGACAGTTTGAGAAATGTCTTTTAGATAGCAGCTTCGATGACAATAATTGCGCCTAGCTACTTAGTTATGCGACTCCATAGATGAAAACTGTACTACACATAAATAGCATTTATACCATTTCGGTTACACAATGCTGCTTTTATCCGTGATTTGTTTTGGCGCATAATTATTTGAGTTTGAGTGCACAACAGCTTCAATATTAAGTTTATTCAATAAGAAATAGTTAAGATTGAATAACTTTGATATAAGTCAACACTGCTGCGCTCTTACTAAAAATAATGATGGTCTGATCGCACACATAGGCTAATATCAGCACTACTACCCTCGTTATTTGGCATATTTTTCGGTGTCATTTAGCGGGGGTTTTGTTTATCTAGGCATTATCTATTGTTGTATTACTTACTATTATTTTTGAGGAGTCTTTTATGATTATGAACGATGGTTTTCAAGCGTTAACTACTAAAACGACTATGGCAAAAAATGCAACTCTGTCTGCATTACTAGCAGGTATCATGTTGGCCGCATCATCGGCCAATGCTGCCCCTGAGATTGCCATTAGCTCCTCTGCGAGCGGTAGCACCACGGTGGTCGAGCAATACTCTGATGGCAAAACTGCTACGATTACGGCGACACCAAACGGTATCACCATGCAAGACGGCATGCCGTACGCGGTGACTCAGGTGACCACTGTGCCACGCTACGTCGTACGTCAGTCTCCTGTTGTCCAAGGTACGACGACCGTTACTAGCGTACCAGTGACTAACTCTATTACCAATAAAGTCACTAAAGTAGATGTGATTACCACGCCTGCCAGCAGCGTGACGCAAGTACTACCTGTCGCAACCAATGTCACCCCGCCAGTGATTATGCAGCAGCCAGTGACCAATCAAGTAACGACAACGACGACAACTTTGGATACGTTGCAACTGACCCCAACTTTTAGCACGCCTGGCGTAGTCAATGCCAACACCAAAGTCATGAAAATTCTAAAAAATGCTGATGGACGTGAAGTTGCCGTTCCTGCCAATCATATTGCCCCTGGTGATGTGATTGAGTATCACACCACGTACACCAATACCACAGCACAGCCGGTTAATGACATCAACGCCATGATCTCATTACCAAGTGGCGTCCAGTTAGTCTCGTTAAATAGTCCTCTGCCGACGCTTGCTACCACTGGCGGAGACAGCTATCAAACCATTCAGCAAGTTGGTAATACGGTAGTTGTCCAAGAAAACTACTCTGGTCTAAAATGGAACTTGGTGAACTTTGATGCCAATGCGGCCAAAACCGTCGTCATACGTGCCAAGGTTCAATAAACATTAAACTGTCGCATATTATTATTTAACAGCTATCTGAATATGTAAAAGGTCTTGTGGACTAGCTCTAGTCAGCAAGACCTTTTTTTGGAAAAAAGCCAAGCACAGGTATTCACGATACTAGCCATTCCTCTCTTATTACTCGGTATTGCAGGTATCGTTGGCGGTTTGGTCATTGGATTATTATCTGAAAAAATCTTTATATAAATTCAAATCACATCCAAAAATTCAGATTTTTGTGACGACAACCGTTGTCGCATATCATTCTAACTTCACCTATAAATACAATGACTTAGCGATAATTTTGGTAAAATAGTCTCTCAATAATTAATTGGTAAAACGCGACTTATGGCAAACATCAATTATGAAAGATTACAGGGCAAACTCAATATCTTGGCCGATGCTGCCAAGTATGATGTCTCTTGCTCATCCTCCGCTGGTACTCGTAAGAACCAAGGCGGCGGACTAGGTGATGCCTCAGCAACAGGTATCTGTCACAGCTACACCGAAGATGGTCGCTGCGTCAGCCTATTAAAGATTCTTTTGACCAATCACTGCATTTATGACTGTGCTTATTGCACTTCACGTAAAAGCAATGACACGCCGCGCGCTGCGTTTAGTGTGGAAGAAGTCGTCGACTTGACCATGCAGTTTTATCGCCGTAACTATATCGAAGGGCTATTTCTCAGCTCTGGTATCTTTAAAAGTGGCGACTATACAATGGAGCGACTGGTCGAAGTCGCCAAACTCTTACGTACGCGTGAGCGCTTTAATGGTTACATCCATCTAAAAACCATCCCAGGTGCCTCAAAAGAACTGCTGCTAGAAGCAGGGTTATATGCGGATCGTTTGAGCGTCAATATTGAGATTCCAACCAAATCAGGGTTGGCTTTGCTTGCGCCAGAAAAATCTCATGATCAATTAAAAGCACCGATGGAGACGGTAAAAGAAGAAATCATCACCATTCGTGAAAGCCGTAAAACTCACAAAAAAGCACCTAAGTTCACGCCAGCAGGTCAGACCAGTCAAATGATTGTCGGTGCGAGTAACGAGACTGACTTGCAGGTGATTCAGCTATCGAGTCACTTCTACAAAACGTATGATCTCAAGCGGGTCTATTACTCAGGTTATGTACCTATGCTCTCTGATAATCGCTTGCCTGCGATTGGAACGCCTGTGCCGATGGTACGAGAGAATCGTCTGTATCAGGCAGATTGGTTAATGCGCTTTTATGGTTTTGGCGCGCATGAGATTGTGGAGCCAGAGTCGCCATTTTTAGATTTAGACTGCGATCCAAAGCTTGCTTGGGCAATACGCCATCGCGAGCATTTCCCAGTCAATATCCAGACAGCGACTTATGAAATGATAGTGCGTATCCCAGGTATCGGTACAAAAACTGCTAAAAAAATCGTCAAAGCACGTAAGTTCAATCAATTAACGCTATACCATCTAAAAAAGATGGGCGCTGCGGTCAACCGTGCTAAATACTTCATCGCGACCACTGGCAAAAACGAACACCTTGCTCATTTAACGCGCGATAATTTCCGTCAGTATGTATTGGCTCAAACGCAAACCAAGTTTAACGATCAACGTACTGGGCAGTTGGCTTTATTTTAGAATGGCTCTAGATAGTGGGTGCTAGAGAAAGTTGCCATCTGGCTACTGTATTTATAATAAAAATTTAGGATAAAACATGTCAGCACTTATGCAAAACGACTCTTACGCTGTCGGTCAATTGACGCCTAGCATTGTACTGTATGAGCCTAGCTTTGAAGGTTGGCTGAGTGCTGTGTTTTATGTCTATGCCAATCGTCTGCAAAATGATATGTCACTGAAACTAACTGCGCAAGATTGCTATGTGCCATCACTCATCGCTCAGGCGACTAGCGTGGCAACTGATGAGGATAGAGCCGAGCGTGTGTTGGTCAAATTAAATACCCTATTAGGTCGCTCAGGCATGCGAAATATCTTATGGGGTTTTTTATCAGAAAAGGATGATATCGGTACGACATTGTTTCGTGTGGTCAAATACGCCATCGACTACCCTAGCCGTCAGATTATGCAGGATTTGGGTAATTTGGACGTGCTTGAACTGGTGCAGACAGTCAAATCTGTCGGCCGTGAGAAACATCGTATGGAGGCGTTTGTACGTTTTGAGCATACAACCGATGATATTTATTTTGCACGTGTAGAGCCTGATTTTAACGTATTGCCACTCATCGGAGAGCACTTTCGTCAGCGCTATCAAGATCAACACTGGGCGATCTATGATCTGACTCGGGGCTATGGCATCTATTACGATAAAAGTAATAGCACACCATCACGTCCAGCAAAGCTACAAACCATCACCGACCTCGATGATGCGGTACTACTCAACCCTGCTAGCATCCATAGCCCTGATGAACAGCGCTATCAAAAATTCTGGCAAGGGTATTTTACCAACGTCAATATCAAAGAGCGCAAAAACCCTAAGCTGCATAAACAATATCTCCCGCAGCGCTACTGGAAATACTTGAGTGAAAAACAAGTACTTCCCAATGCTGAGCACTTACAAAAACGACGCTAATGGCTTTTGGTGCTTATTAATTAATCTACGTCTTACGCTTATATAGTCTAAAAACCGCCTATCTGACCTCATCTTTTTATCTTGATGGTTGAGTTTTAATCGCTTTTAACTGACAATAGCAAATTGATATTACTAACCGGTAACCAACGCTATTATGAAAGTTATGCGCTTACTGTCGTCTCTAAAGCATGATGAATCCGAGCGCGGCATTTTTCATCTTGGGCGGGCATTGGTCAAAAATGAGCATACCTCTATCATTGTCTCGAGTGCCGATGAAGACAACGACTTGGTCAGACGTCTCAAACGTGATGGCAATATTTACCATCAGTTGCACGTGAATAAAAAGTCTTGGCTATCGCTATTGCAAGTCTCTGCCCTACGGCATTTGATAGAAAAGTACGAACCCGATGTCATTCATGTACATTCGCGTACCCCTGCATGGATATTACATTTGGCACTGCGCCGCGCACGCGTCAGGCGTTTTCCCAAACTGGTCTCGACTATGTATGGGTTTTATCCTATTAATAAATACTCTCAAGCCCTACTCAATGTTGATACGATAATCACCGTATCTGACAGTGTCACTCAATACTTAAAAAAAGGACTGCGCCTCGAAGACGTAGATCCCAAAGTCATCACGCGTATCTATCGTGGTATCGACACTCGGCGCTACCCTTATCGTCATAATCCTTCGGTCTATTGGTTACGTCATACCTTTGCTGAATACCCTGAGCTTGAGCACAAAAAATGGCTCGTATTCCCAACTGTAATCGGTAATGAGTACGGACAAGAGTGGCTGATAGATATTTTGGGTAACCTGCAAGAGCAATTCCCCAATATTCACGTTATTATTATGGATGAAGACTATAAAGACGGCGATGTCGCTCATGAAGATTTTCGTCAACGTACTAACAGCTTGGGACTGGCTGAGCGCATTACCTATGTGGGCAGCAAACGTAATGATATGCGAGAATGGCTATCGGCGGCCAACATTGTCATGGCACTTGCCAATGAGCCCGAGTCAATCGGTATCAATGCCCTACAAGCCATACATCTAGGTACGCCAGTCATTGGTTGGGATCAAGCAGCCTTTAGCGAGATTTTACAACCGCTCTACCCGCAAGGACTGGTAAAAAAATATAATGCCAATGCGCTCTGTAAAGCGGTTAGAAATCAGCTAGAGAGCGTGACGCGTCCTGAAATGACCAACAAATTCACCATGCGTGAGATGATTGAAAAGACGCTTGAAGTCTATCAAAGCTTACATGATGCAGCGCTTGCCGAAGAACAAGCAAAAGCAGATGCTATCGCAGTTCGACGCATCAAACGCAGTCTGAAGAAAGCATCTAAACCTGCGCTCAACGTCGCTGTAAAAAATATTGAACCTGTTGCTAAAAATCCAAAAATAAAGCTGACTAAAGAAAAATCGAAGACAACGCATAATGTAGATACGACAGAAGACAATCAATAGCCATAAATACTTGTCATTCTGACGATGCCAAACCTCGCCTAACGGGTGATGTCTGTATCGCTTCATATGCCAATTTTTTGATTTGTAATGATGCGGTCATTGTACCGCAATATGATGATATAAATGATTCACTCGCCATCGGTCAGCTTGAAAAAGTCTTTCCTCAAGCATCAGGTAGTGGGAGTACGAACGAAAGAAGTGGTTTTTGGTGGCGGTAATATTCACTGTATTACGCAGCAGCAACCAAAATCATCGATCAAAGGCAATAACTAAAAGCATTAATCAAAAGCTTTAATCAAAAGTAGCAGCATAAAAATATAGACCCAAATGGATTTTGAACTCAATAATATTTTAAAATAAAGGACATCACATGAGCGATTATCAAGTCAACAACCCTGCCACTGGTGAAGTAGAAGCCACTTACCCTACTGCCACTGAACAAGACATCCAACAAGTCATTAAGCAAGCAGACAACGCTTATAAAGGCTGGCGTCAAGTGCCATTAAATGAGCGCAGTGCGCTACTGCATAAAATCGCTGATATATATCTGGAGCGCCAAGACGAGCTATCTCGTATCGTGGCCAATGAGATGGGCAAACCTGTTGCCCAAGCAAAAGGCGAGATTGGTCTGGTGGCTGATATCTATCGCTACTATGCAGACAACGCTGAGCAGCTACTAGCGCCAAGCACCATTGATGTAGACTCAGGGTCAGCATCGGTAGAAAAACACCCTGTAGGCGCGCTACTAGGTATCATGCCGTGGAACTATCCACATTACCAAGTAGCCCGTTTTGTCGCGCCAAACTTTATGGCAGGCAATACAATTATTCTAAAACACGCACCGCAGTGTCCAAACACCGCAGAAGTTATCGTCGATATCTTTAAAGATGCAGGTGTACCTGAAGGCGTTTATAACAATATTTTTGCAACCAATGAGCAATCAGCGACCATCATCAATGACACACGCGTACAAGGTGTCTCGCTGACGGGTTCTGAACGCGCTGGACAAGCCGTTGCAAAAGAAGCTGGCGGCGCACTCAAAAAAGTCGTTTTAGAATTGGGCGGTTCAGATGCCTTTATCGTCGCAGCCGATGCCGATATCGAGCAAGCGATACAAGGCGCTATCGCTGGTCGTTTCGGCAATACTGGACAAGCCTGTAATGCTGCCAAGCGTTTGATCGTCATTGAATCAGTCTATGACAAGTTCGTTGAAGGCTTTACCAATGCAGTCAGCAACATGACTTTGGCCGACCCGCTCAAAGAAGATACGTTTATCGGCCCAATGTCATCAAAAGCCGCTGCGGTCAACTTGCAAGCGCAGTTAGACAGTGCTATCCAAGCAGGTGCGACAGTATTAGTAGAAGGCGGCATGGACAAAGACAAGCCTGGCGCTTGGTTTAAGCCTGCGGTACTGACAGATGTGACTGAATCCATGGATGTATATCGTGAAGAGCTGTTTGGTCCTGTAGCAGTCGTCTATAAAGCAAATGATATCGACCATGCTATCAAGATTGCCAACGATGTGCCTTTCGGTCTGGGTGCGTCTATCCAAACGCAAGATGCGGCACTGGCGGCTGAGATTGCGGACAAATTAGAAGTCGGTATGGTGACGATCAACGCCCCTTCTGGTTCTGAGGCCAATACGCCATTTGGCGGTGTTAAACGTTCAGGTTTTGGCCGTGAGCTTGGCACTCTTGGTATCACCGAGTTCTTAAACTATAAGCTGATTCGTGATAAGTCTTAATAGATTAAAACCTTAGTTAAATGAAAAAAAGCCTAACGTTTGACGTTAGGCTTTTTTATTAACGATAAGTAAGTCTACTTTTTATATGGATTTTCTTTTAACCATTGTTGATTAACAATTTTGAGCTCATGTAGCTCATGATCCATAATCTCTTTACTTTTACCAGGATTCTTCATTGATGCATAGCCATACATTGCGCCGCCAAGAACCGTCCAACCAAGGAATATCCACCACTCGATAGGAACAAGGGCTGATGGCATGCCCGGTAGGTAAAGCGCCAACATACCGAGACTTAAGATAATAGTGATAATACCAACCAACTTACCTGCTGGTACTCTAAACGGACGTACCATATCAGGCTCACGGTAGCGCAGCACTAAGAATGAAAGAGCCACACAAGTATAAGCAATAACGATACCGAACCCACCAGCATCTACAATCCATACCAACATTTTGCGACCAAACAATGGCGCGAGTGTCGCGAGACCACCAATCAACAAGATCGCATTGACTGGGGTGTTATACTTAGGATGCAGCTTGCACAAAAACTGCGGCAACATGTGCGTTTTGCCCATAGCATATAGCAGACGACTACCACCAATAAGAAACGCGTTCCAGCTCGATAAAATACCTAGCACGCCGCCAATAACTAGCAAGGTGCCTGCCCACTTACCATTCCAAGCATTGGTCATCGCATCAGCCGTTGCCAATGTTGAGTCTTGTGCTTGTAATAGCGGTAAAGTCTTACCCACACTCCAAGCGACTGCTACATACCACAGCACCGCGATAATAATAGAAACGATCAAAAACTTACCGATGTTCGGACGAGATAGATTGATTTCTTCTGCAGCTTGAGGAATGACATCGAAGCCAACGAACAAGAACGGTACCATTACCATCACCGTCATGATGCCACCCATACCACCAATAAAGTTAGGCGCTTGTACGGTATTAGAGGTCTCAGGACTAAACATCAATGCCCCAACGAACAGCAGTATACCTACACAGAAAATACCCACGACTGCCAGCTTTTGAAACCAAGCACTGACTTCCATACCGCGTATGTTCAGCCAAGTAACAATCACTGAACCGAGCATCCCGACGCCTACCCAAGTGGCGTAAACATCCCAGCCAGCGATATTCCAAAGATACCCTTGGCTATAATTGGGAATAATGTATTCGACGACGGTGGGCAGTGCCACGGCTTCGAACGCAACGACTGAGAAGTAACCGAACAAAATACTCCATGAGCAAATAAAGGAGACATTGACCCCTAGTGCTCGGTGGGTATAGGTATGCTCACCGCCAGTAATTGGCATAGAGGCCGCAAGTTCAGCATACGTCACACCAATCAATACGACGACTAGACCGCCTATCAAAAAGGCGCTAATTGCGCCCCATATACCTGCCGAGATGATCCAACTACCTGCCAGTACAACCCAGCCCCAACCGACCATTGCACCGAATGCCAGTGCAATGATATCGAACACCCCTAGCGACTTTTTTAATTCAGACATAACCTACTCCTTGTCTGTGTTTCATCCGTGTGAGCCTGTTACAGCTACACTATTTTTGTTTCATGGGATCATACCCATCATGTTTGTTGGGTCTGTCGCGTCGCCGAAAAACTTGTATTTGCCGTCGGTATAGTATGCAAACAGCAAATACAAAAACGGCGTCTTGACTTGCAAGGCGCCGTTAAAAAACTCACTCAAAGCGAGTGTCATAAGGGCAACCTTGCCGTTATCTTCACTATAACTTTTCAATCAAAATCAATGTTTGATTAAAAGCGATCCATCGCTAAATTTTATGACACTCGATAACTATTAAGCTGCAAGGATACCTTTAATGATATCAAGACCTTCTTGTAGCACGTCGTCTTCAACTGTTAATGGCACCATCACACGAATAGCATTGCCATACATACCACAAGACGCTAGTAGTAGGCCTTGCTCAAATGCTTTTGCTTTTAAGTTGGCTGCTGCTGCTGCATCAGGTTTGCCTTCGCTATCAATTAGCTCAAACGCTAGCATCGCGCCTTTATGACGGATATGACCGATACTGCTTAGGTTCAAGCCTTTTAAGAACGCGGCGATGGTATCACCAATCACAACACTACGCTCAAGTAAATTCTCTTCCTCGATCACTTCCATGACTGCAAGCGCCGCCACACAAGCAAGTGGGTTACCAGAGTAAGTACCGCCCAAGCCACCGACTTGCGGCGCATCCATAATGTCAGCACGGCCAATGACCGCAGAGATAGGATAACCACCCGCCAAACTCTTCGCAGCAGTCATTAGATCAGGCTCAACGCCTAGCTGTTCAGTGGCGAACAACGTACCGGTTCTCGCAAAACCACACTGTACTTCGTCAAAAATAAGCACGATGCCATGCTCATCACAAATCTCACGCAACGCTTTAGCAAATGAAGGCGTTACTTGATGGAAACCACCCTCGCCTTGGACTGGCTCAACGATCATTGCAGCCACTTCACTAGGATCGATATCTGCTTGGAAAATCATGTCAAGGCTATGTAGCGCTTGCGCTTCTGTTACGTTCAACTCTTCTGCAGGGAACAACGCATGGAATACAGGTCCTGGCATCGGGCCAAAATTCTTTTTGTATGGTAGTACTTTGCCAGTTAGGCTCATACACATCATGGTACGACCATGCCAGCCACCAACAAAAGAAATCACGCCTGGACGACGGGTTTTAGCACGAGCAATCTTGATGCAGTTTTCAACCGCTTCTGCGCCAGTGGTCAAAAAGAATGCTTTAGTATCGCCGCTGATAGGTGCTTTTTCGCACAGCTTTTCAGCCAGATCCACGTAGCATTCGTAGTTAATCATTTGCGCCGCAGTATGCGTAAATTTGTCTAGCTGCTCATGCACACGTTGGGTAATTTTTGGATGGCTATGACCCGTGTTCAATACTGAGATGCCACCGACAAAGTCGATATAGCGCTTGCCTTCGATGTCCCAGATTTCTGAGTTCTTTGCTTTTTCTGCAAAGATAGGAAAGGCAACCCCAAGTCCTGTTGGTAAAACAGCTTTGCGGCGCTCAAGTAATGATTGATTGGTAGTCATGGGAATGTCCTTTTCTTTGTTCGTAACATAAGTGCCATCTAGAGATTGGCGGTTTATTTGATTTCTGTCTTTGTACTCAATAGATATCAAATGGTGTTTATTTGAGCTAAAACACCACAGATATCCAAAAATTTTCGCTAGTTGATGCGTTGCTAATTGTTACTTTGCTAACCATTAAGCCAACTCGTTAGGTTATGGCTATTAGGTGATATCAGAGCACCAGTACTTGGTCGTAATATAGTCTTCGATACCATATTTTGAGCCTTCACGGCCAAAACCAGACTGCTTCACGCCGCCAAACGGGGCAACTTCTGTAGAAATTAGACCAGTATTATGGCCGATGATGCCGTACTCCAGCCCTTCAGTAACGCGCCATGAGCGAGCATAGTCGCTACTATAAAAGTAAGCGGCCAAGCCATAAATCGTATCGTTAGCAGCACGGATAACTTCTGCTTCGTCTTTGAAAGTAAAGATGGTTGCAATCGGTCCGAAGATTTCTTCAGAGGCGATGTCCATATCACTGCTAATATCTGTAATAACCGTTGGGTTATAAGTCAGTTCTGATGCGTCATTGACACTACCACCAGTGACCAGTTTTGCGCCTTTATCCAGAGCATCTTTTAGCAAGGCTTGAACTTTATCTAAGGCTTTTTTGTTGATAAGCGGGCCAATATCGACGCCTTCTTCTAAGCCGTTACCTACTTTTAATTCAGCGACTTTTTTGACAAAAACATCTAAGAATTTATCTTTAATGCTGTCTTGAACGTATACTCGGTTGGCGCAGACACAAGTCTGACCAGCATTACGATATTTAGAAGCGATTAAACCAGCAGCGGCTTTCTCTAGATCGGCATCATCAAAGACGATAAATGGCGCATTGCCACCCAACTCTAACGATAGCTTCTTAATAGTTGGCGCGCATTGTGCCATCAGCGTACGGCCTACTTCTGTAGAGCCTGTGAATGATAGTTTATGGATGCGTGCATCACCCGTTAGGATGTCACCGATGACAGAAGACTTACCGGTTACGATCTGAATGACGCCAGCTGGTATACCCGCTTGTTCTGCCAATACACCTAGTGCCAATGCAGAGTATGGTGTCTCGGTAGCAGGTTTGACGATAATCGTACAGCCTGCTGCTAGTGCAGGAGCAACTTTGCGCGTGATCATCGCAGCTGGGAAGTTCCAAGGCGTGATAGCAGCACAAACACCGACTGGCTGCTTAAGAACGACATGACGTAGCTGTGTGCTATTAGCAGGAATCACATCACCATAGACGCGCTTGCCTTCTTCGGCAAACCAACGGATAAAGCTGTTGGCATAACCTACTTCACCACGTGATTCAGTCAGCGGTTTACCTTGCTCAGCGGTCATAATGATGGCCAAATCTTCTTTATTGGCATCGATTAGATCAGCCCACTTTTGCAATAACTCTGCACGCTCTTTGGCTGTTTTTGCTGCCCAGTCTGCTTGGACATCATGAGCATAAGCAACGGCTTCGTTAACATCTTCTGTGGTGAGACTTGGTACAGTACCAATGAGCTCACCATTAAAAGGGTTGTTGACATCGAGCGAAGATTCATCACTAGCAGCATGCCAGCCGTCTTTGATGAAGCAAGATTGTTTGAGTAAATCTGGATTTGATAACTGCAGCGCGTGTGACATGTTGACGCTCCTTGTCATATAGGGTTTATTTATAAGAATGGATACATTGGTAAGTCGTAAATAATTATTGATAATTCATTACTTGTTCAATATACTGAACACGTATTCTATATACGAGACGTCATTATAAGAACGATATGACGCGATTTGCAACCCTTAATCTCATTATTTTAAAAATTATCTTGTACTTCTTTCTTTTATTTCACTTTATAGGTTATTTATGAGCTCGACTGCCGTACCTGCGCTAGACAAAACGTTTCAGATTTTGGACTTGATTACTGATAGTTCACAGCCTCTGACCGCAGCTCATATCGCTAAGGAACTGGGGCTACCTCGCAGCTCTACTCACAACATATTGCAAAGTCTATTGACCAAACATGTCATTTACAAAGACCCTGAAAGTCGCTTTCATTTGGGTTCATATTTGATGTATTGGGCTGGGAAATATGAGCAGCAGCAAGGCGTCACCCAGTTGTTTAAAGATTTGATTGTGCAGTATCCGGTGCTCCTTCAGCACACGGTTACCTTATCCAAACTGGATTTAGGAGAGGTGGTATTTTTGGCATGCCATGAGTCGCCTGCTCCGCTTGGCTTTACCTTTCGTGCAGGTGTTCGTGTGCCCGCCGTGTTTTCTGCAACTGGCAAGGCTATGCTATCCACGTTATCTATGGACAACATCAAATCGTTATATAAAAATGAGTTTCCGACACCTATGACCCAGCATGGGGTCAAGAATTTTACGGATTTATCCGCTGAGCTTGTAGCGACTCAAAAAAGTAGGTTGTCACTCGATGATGGACAGTTGCGCGATGGGATGTATTGCTTGGGCACTTATATCCGTAATGCATCAGGCAATGCGGTCGCTGGTATGGCAGTAAGTTTTTTACAAGGAGAGTATGAGTCTAAACGGGCTGAGGTCAGTGCGGTATTGATTGAATTGGCGGAGCAAATCGAGCAGCATTTAGGCTTCAATCCTAACGCTGAAAGATAGCGTTAGGATTGAATATCGGTGCAGGTCTAAAAAATATAATCTAAAAAATTCTGCTAAACAATTCCATCGGCTTTTAGCTTAGCGATCATCTCACTGTCATAACCCAAATCAGTAAGCGTACTATCAGTATGCTCGCTTAACTGCGGTGGCGGCGTACGATAGCTGACTGGTGATGCGGATAACTTGATAGGGTTACCAAGTGCGCGTACTGGACTGCCTTGCTCGGTGAAATTAACGATCATCTCACGTGCTTGCGCTTGCGGCATGGCCAAGGCTTCAGCCACATTATGAATCGCACCGCATGGAATCCCTGCTTGATCTAAAACCTCTAGCCAATAGGTACGTGGCTGCTTGGCAAAATGTTTAGTCAACTCACCGCACAGCAGTTCGCGGTTGGCAACGCGTTGTGGATTGGTCGCGAAGCGCTCATCGGTATGCCAATCAACTGCAAGCACCTCACACAGTTTGGCAAATTGACTGTCGTTACCACAGGCTAAAATAAAATGCTGCTCGCCCTCGCCCGCAAATACTTGATACGGCACGATATTAGGATGCTGATTGCCCAGTCTTGGCGGTATCTTATCGGATGCCAAATGATTCATACCGACATTGGCCAGCATGGCGAGCGCACTGTCGAGCAACGCTACATCGACATGTTGACCAACACCCGTATTTTGACGTGCCAGCAGTGCCGCTTGAATACCAATCGTTAGCTGCAAACCTGCAAACAAATCGACGACTGCCACGCCAACTTTATGCGGTTCGCCATCGCTTGGACCCGTGATACTCATCAGACCTGACAGACCTTGGATAATATAATCGTAACCAGGGCGTTTGGCATCGGGACCTGACTGCCCAAACCCTGTCAATGACGCATAAATCAGACGCGGATTGTCTTGTTTTAAGCTGTCATAATCCAAGCCGTATTTTTTCAGACCACCGACTTTAAAGTTTTCGACCAAAATATCACTCTCAGCAATTAGCTGCTTAATGATGTCTTGTCCTTTAGCCGTAGTGATATCTACCGTCAGTGATTTTTTATTGCGGTTAATCGTAGCGTAATAAGCGGAGGTATCATCGCTGAATGTCGGCGGTGCCCAATGACGCGTTTCATCACCGATATGCGGACGCTCAACCTTGATGACTTCGGCACCAAGATCAGCAAGTACTTGTGTACAAGAAGGCCCTGCCAGCACTCTCGATAAATCAAGCACCTTAATACCATGCAATGCGCCCTCTGGCATATTAGCTATATCAGTCATGAGATTCCCTTACTCTGTCGCGTATTTTTTGACTTTTAATCATAAAATTGTTCTTCAGGATGTAATTACAAAGTAGTTAAATCATGAAGAACAATTGAAAAACGTACGCTACCGTTAATGCTCTTTTAATAAAAAGCTAAGCAGCAACGTACGTTATAAAATACAGTTGTACCAAAAACTATTAGCTAAAAACGCTTAGAAGAACGCTTGAATGCCTGTCTGGGCACGGCCTAGGATAAGCGCATGAATATCATGTGTACCCTCGTAAGTGTTGACGGCTTCCAAGTTCATCACGTGACGGATGACATGGAATTCGTCAGAGATACCGTTACCGCCATGCATATCACGAGCGATGCGAGCGATATCAAGCGCCTTGCCGCAGTTATTACGCTTGATAAGTGAGATCATTTCAGGTGCTGCATTGTCTTCGTCCATCAAACGACCGACACGTAGCGCTGCTTGTAGACCTAAGGTAATTTCTGTCTGCATATTGGCAAGCTTCAACTGTACCAGCTGCGTTGCGGCAAGCGGACGACCAAACTGCTTACGATCGAGCGTGTACTGACGAGCCGCTTTCCAGCAGAATTCAGCCGCTCCCATCGAACCCCAAGCGATACCATAACGGGCTTTATTCAAGCAGCCAAATGGTCCTTTTAGGCCACGGATATCTGGGAAAGCATTGGCTTCAGGAACGAATACTTTGTCCATGACAATCTCACCCGTGACTGATGCACGTAATGAGAACTTACCTTCGATTTTCGGCGCAGATAATCCTTTCATGCCTTTGTCTAAAACAAAACCGCGAATCTCGCCAGCATCATCTTTTGCCCACACGACAAATACGTCTGCGATAGGACTGTTGGTGATCCACATTTTATTGCCAGTCAACTCATAACCGCCATCCACAGCGCGTGCACGAGTCGACATCGATGAAGGATCAGATCCTGAATCTGGCTCAGTCAGACCGAAGCAGCCTACATACTCACCTGTGGCAAGCTTTGGTAAATAACGCTCTCTTTGCTCTTCTGTGCCATACGCCCAAATAGGATGCATAACCAAGCTTGACTGTACGCTCATCGCTGAACGGTAGCCCGAATCAACAGCTTCCACTTCCTTGGCAATCAGACCATAGGCGACACTTGATAGACCAGCACAGCCATAGCCTTCAATCGTGACACCAAGCAGACCCATTTCACCCATTTGACGCATGATATTACGATCGAAATTCTCATTGCGATTGGCCTCGATAATGCCAGGCATCAACTCTTTTTGAAAAAACTGACGCGCGCTGTCGGTGACCATACGCTCTTCTTCAGTGAGCTGATCACGTAGTAAAAAAGGATCTTCCCAATCAAAACGTGGGCTAGTAGATGTTGCCATGTGGATCTCCTTGGTATCAGTCGTCCTGACTGACGAATAGTGATTGATACAACAGTTGGTCTAACAAGTCATTGACTTCGTTATTCCGCTGTGCGAAACTTAGTTTCATAATTTAAAACCATTTAACCAAACTTTCGCTGCGCTGTAAACCTTTATCAAAAAAAGATGAGTATAAAATGACGAAACCCTTATCAACAGCTACTCCGCTACTCGAACGCATGCATGCAACGATGAGTCAAAACAAGGAAGAGAATGACCGACAGTTTGTGACGGCATTGGGACGGGGACTGATTATACTGGCAGCTTTCGAGCACCATGAGCGGCTCACCCATCAACAGCTATGTCAGATGACAGATCTCCCAAAAGCAACCATTACCCGTCTTATCCATACCTTAACTACGCTTGGGTTTTTACGTGTCACTGAGCACGGACAATATCAATTGGGCAGTAGTGCTGTACGTCTCAGTGCGACCGCATGGAGTCGCCACGATATGGTTGCAGCGGCTGAGCCTTTACTGCGACAATTTGCTAGTGAGAATGAAGTATCGGTGAATTTGGCAACTGAAGTCGAAGGAGAAATGCGCTATCACGCCTGCTGCCGTAGTCCTGCTCGCCTATCGGTCAATTTACAGGTTGGCTCCGCTGTACCTGTCGCACGCACTGCTATTGGACGTGCTTTTTATACGGTAAGTACGCAAGCGAGACAGGCGGTCATCATTAATAATCTCCAAGAGAATTTATCTGTTGAGGAATTCGACCATGCGCAAACCGCCCTAGCCAGCGCGGCAGAGCATTATGAAAAGTATGGCTATACCGTGTCTGATGGGGAATTTTCTACCGACATATTGGCAGTCGCGGTTGGTGTATATGATGTCGCCATTGGACAATACGCGTATTCGCTCAATGCCAGTGTACCAAGTGCTAACTGGGAAGTGGATGACTATGCGGCGATGATAGTGCCAAAATTGCAGGCGTTGGCGGAGCGGATTGGTGGTGGGGTTTAAAACAGTAATATGGTGAAGATATAAGCCTTCTAGCCAGTCATAATTTTTCTATTGATATAAACTAAAGAGCTGGTTAATTGGCTGGCTCTTTAGCGTCTAATACCCAAACGGCATCGTGTCCAACAAAATACGTATGATGGTCCGCCACTTCTATGTTATAGACATAGTCTTCATAAGGATTGGGGCAGACATCGTTATAGCGTCGCATCTGCTCATGGATACTTTCTTCTGTTAATCCCATTGAATCGCCATACTTTTTGATACTGGCTAAAGCTTTTTTGAATAAACCTTCATCACCAATTCTATTTTCTTTGATTATTTTTCCCTCAAAGATTAGAGGTGAGTGCATCTCTCTTACAAACCTTTCTGCACTATGTGTCTTAGGCGCTATGTCTTGACGTAATCTTACATTCAATGTTTTATAAAGATCAGGGTCTATAATAAAGGGTGCCTTTTCATTGATGAGCAACTTGGCATCAGAAGTTTGCAGATTGACAGTTTTGATTTCTTCTTTGAACGCTTCTTCTGTATTGGCTAAACTGACAAACTGGTAGCCATCATCCGTAAATTTCACAAACTGAACCAGACCGTTTGTCTTCCATAAGTCATGTTCCTCAATACTTTGAGTATAAGCTGTACCTTCAGGGAAGTTCGGTAAGGTGCGTACAGGGATAAACGAGTAATCATCAAGTGCAATCGTATCACCATGAGCAGACGTTAGATATCCAGCTGGTAAACGCTCCGCCGACAGCCATTCACCTTCCGTATCTTCAGGCTGGCGAGTTACCCAAAATGGGTGGTTGCTGGTACATAAGATATAGTTTCTACCCTTCTCACCTTGCTTGGCTACCGTTTCGTTAAAGTATTCAACTTTAAAGATTCTTTCCTTTTTCGGGGATGTAAACGTACTTATGACAGGCTTATATTCTATGTCACCGCTACCATCTTCAGGCTTGGAGAGTACAGGCTTTGATAAAATTAAGTCACCTACTTTAATATCTTGAATCGGTACTAAACCTTTATCCGTATGGATAAGCGTGCCTGCGACAAACCCTGTATTGTTCATCAATTTTCCTTTTACTGTTTTTATTATTGATGCAATTAGTTATTTGAACTGGCATCATGTGCCCATAGTCCTGCTTGATCAATAAAATAGGTATGATTGTCTGCCACCTCAAAGTTATAGACGGTTGTGTTATAAGGGATAGGCGCGCCTTGATCATTCGTTAGATGATTTAGTATTCGTGGATTACCTTCTTTATCTAGGATACCAATATCAAAGTAACCATGTCGCTGATAATAGCTAATATCATTAACATAGCCTATACCTTTATATTCTGCCTTACTATAGTCGAGCATGTGCGCTTCGGCATCTTGTACATAATCATCATAATAGTCTTCGTGATAATGCTTTTGATACCAAGAATAGTTTGGATTACTCTCCAAATCTTCATGAGCGATTTGATAGGTAGGTTGCACACGCTCAACGGTATACATTACGCCATCGGCATTCACAGCAATCTCATACTGTTGTAGTTCGTCCACACGTTTAAAGTGAGGCTGATCATAGAACTCAATGTCCGCCTGTGGATTTTCCATGGCTCCGACTACCCAAACAGGGTGATTGGGCGTCGCTAGAAAATCACTGAAGCGACTAGCTGACTTGTATGTTTGATAATCAATCATCTCGCGATCTTTATCAAACTTCTCAATATTTTTCTCTAAACGCACGATCCACATCTCTTTGTCTTCATGCACAAAGGTCATGACCACAGGCTTATACTCTATGTCACCGCTACCATCTTCAGGCTTGGAGAGTACAGGCTTTGATAACATGAGGTCGCCCGCTTTAATATACTGAATCGGCACTAGACCTCTATCCGTATGGACTAGCGTTCCTGCTGCAAATCCTGCATTGTTCATGTCTTATCCTTTTTAATATTATCGTTTTAACCCATCAAACCTCAGCCCAAACTTTAGCAGATACTTACGCAGTCGGTCGCTGTCGTTATTGCTTTTCAGCTGAGTTCTGGAGTTGGCGTACAGATAGCGCCCAGCCGCCGCTTGGTTTTTATGGTTGATACAAACCTCAATCACATATGCCAATTGCACTGCATCAAACGGATCAATAGTTGTCAGCATGTCTTCATCGAGATATTGGCGTAAAATATTATGGCTACCCTGCTCGATGGTTTTGCTGTTTAAAGTAACATATGGGCTATTTTTAATCACTTTATTGCATATACTGTCATTACTTATTTATGCAACCGAACTAATGCCGCTCCTAATGAAAGTGATTTTGGCAAGCTGTTACCCATTGATACCGACGTAATGACGTCATGCGTGTATGATGTACGCGACAAATGTAAGCATCTTATTTATATCAATCATTACTATTGAGCCTCGCTATGCCTGAATCTCGTACCAACCTAAACCCTGAACCCAAAACCAGCTCGCCGTATTTTATCGGATTATTACTTCGCTATAGCACGTTCGGCGCGGCGATTTTAATTCTATTAGCGGGTTTATTATTGGTAAGTTGGTGGCTGATTGTGATTGGTGGTTTGGCGGTGGCACTTGGTATATATGATTTGATTCAGTCTAAGCATGCCATATTGAGCAACTACCCTGTCGCTGGACATATTCGCTATGTGTTGGAAGACTTTCGCCCTGAGATTCGCCAGTACTTGCTTGAGGACGATAAAGAACAAGTGCCGTTTTCACGCCAGCAGCGCGCACTAGTCTATCAGCGTGCTAAGAACGTCAGTGACACCAATGCCTTTGGTACGTTGGATAATCTATATACTCATGGCAAAGAGTGGTTTTTGCAATCCACCATCAGTGCACCACTAGAGAACAAAGATTTTCGTATCATGGTCGGCGGTGAGCGTTGTCAGCAGCCGCACGATATGTCGGTATTCAATATCTCCGCGATGAGCTTTGGTAGCCTATCAGCAAACGCTATCATGGCACTCAATCAGGGCGCAAAACTCGGCGGCTTTACTCACGATACGGGCGAAGGCGCAATCAGTCCTTATCATCGTAAGTTCGGTGGGGATCTGATTTGGGAGTTGGGTACGGGTTATTTTGGTTGCCGTGATAATGATGGTAACTTTGATCCACAGTCTTTCGCTGAAAAGGCCGTTGATCCGCAAGTTAAAATGATTGAAATCAAGCTTTCACAAGGTGCTAAGCCTGGTAAAGGTGGTGTCCTACCCTCTAGCAAAATCACGCAAGAGATTGCAGACACACGTCAAGTACCTACGGGTCAAGACTGTATCTCACCCTCTTCGCATACCGCATTTAGCACCCCGCGCGAGTTGGTCGCCTTTTGGCAGCAGCTACGTGATTTATCAGGCGGCAAGCCAGTTGGCTTTAAGCTATGTATTGGTCAGCCATGGCAGTTTATGGCGATTGTCAAAGCGATGATAGAGACGGATAACTATCCTGATTTTATCGTTATCGATGGTGCAGAAGGCGGCACAGGTGCAGCGCCCGTCGAGTTTATGGACAATGTCGGCATGCCAATGGTCGAAGGGTTTTTATTGGTTCATAATACTTTAGTCGGTGCAGGTATTCGTGACAAAATTAAGCTTGGCGTCAGTGGCAAGATAGTCTCAGGCTTTGATATCGCGCGCATGATTGCGCTAGGTGCCGACTGGTGCAACTCAGCACGTGGCTTCATGTTTGCCGTCGGCTGCATTCAGTCGCGCTCTTGTCATACCAACACTTGCCCGACGGGTGTGGCAACCCAAGATCCTTACCGTCAAAAGGCGCTCGACGTCCCTAGTAAGGCTGAGCGTGTTGCAAGTTTCCACAAAAACACGCTAAAATCGCTTGCCAGTATCGTAGGCGCGGTCGGTTTACAGCATCCTAGCCAATTACAGCCGTATCATATCGCACGCCGCTTAGACGATGGGCAGATTAAGCTGTTATCCAAGTTTTTCTATTTTGCTGATAAAGGCGCATTACTCGATCATAGTGCTCGTGCCGACGTATTTAATCAGATGTGGGTCATGGCAAACCCTGATAGCTTCTTAGCCAATAATGACGCACTCATTGCTTATAACAAAGACTCGCGTGATAAGGGCAAGGAAACTGGCGCGCCAACAGAACAAAGCGCTGGATATAATTCTGAGCATTTGACCAACCTCACCGATGGTGGGCGATTAATTGGTAATGTGAATAACACAATCCGCGACTTCCCGCCTGCTAGCGACTGATTCAGCGCCTAAATCGTTGTACTTAAAAAATAGTAATGAAAGTGTAATTAAGCAGTAGATAGCAACCAAACTTAAATAATTTGTACATTAAAAGACGCGTGATTGATGCCAAGTTCTATTTTTACCTTATCCCTACCAACGATAGTGCTTGCGCTAGGCCTTAGTGCCTGCCAGCAGACAAATACCAATGCGGCTAGCAGCGATACCGATAGCTGGTCATGTCAGACTGAAGACACACCTTTTACTTATAGCGTTTGCCGAGTGGATGCTACCGCGTTAGCGAGCGAGCGTTATTCATTACAACTGTTTTGGCAATCCTCTGATAACAATAAGCCTCTGCTAACCTTTGATACGTTATTGGCCACATTACCGAACCATGAGAGTCTCAACTTTGCGATGAATGCAGGCATGTATAATGAAAACTATGCGCCGATTGGATATACCGTCATCGAAGGCAAAGAACTCAAATCGCTAAATGTAAGAGAAGGTGGCGGTAATTTTCATCTATTACCTAATGGGGTTATGTGGTGGGACAAAGCTGGCAACGTGCAAATCACCGAAAGTAATGCGTTAAATGAGCAGCTAAACAATGGTGATGTGCAGCCTTGGTATGCGACGCAATCGGGTCCTATGTTGGTCATCAATGACGAGATACACCCACAGTTCAATCCTGATAGCAGCTCAATCAAACTGCGTAATGGTGCAGGCGTTTGCCGTGATGGCAGTATACAGCTCGTTAATAGCGATGAGCCTGTGACTTTTTATCAGTTTGCAGAGCTATTTAAGGATGAGCTGGGTTGTTCAAACGCGCTGTTTCTAGACGGTGGTATTGCCTCAGCATTGTATGCGCCTAGTATCGATAAGCAGGATAAAAAAGAGATGGGCGTCATGATTGGATTGGTTGAAAATAAAGATTAATACGTCTTTATATCTTTAGGTTAATCTCTTTCTTCTCATAGTATGTTGTATAAAAAAGCACTTAGCGTGATTATTCCATGCTAAGTGCTTTTTTATAAACATTTATTTTGAATATTATAGTCAAAGAACTCTAAAATGGGTACAAGGCAGCCGACTGTAGATTGTACAATTAGTACATCTAAGGAGGGTAACGCCGTAGCGGTTTATTAGTTCACCGACTATATGTTAAAAACTTAACCACCCAAGCTCATCTTAGGGCCAAACGGTTCGTAGTGGACGCTATCGACACCATGATCTAATGCTACTAACCCATCAATCATGCTCTCCATAAATAGCATCGAGCCGCACACATAGACATCGGCAGGCTTAGGCAAGGTAGCAAGCCATGTTTCATCTAATATCTGCCCAGACTCAAAGTAGAATATATGCTTTTCTACGTTCTCAGCCTTAGCAAGCAATGCCTCTACCTGATCAGAAAAAGCATGATGAGCGACATTTTGACATGCATAAACCCAAATAATAGGTCGTTTAGGATTGGCTAATACTTGCGCTTCTAGCATAGACAGTACAGGCGTAACCCCGACTCCTGCACTCATCAACACCAATGGAATCTCATTCTGATGTACCAAATCTTGATTGAGCGCAAAGTCACCAGCTGGCGCTGATAATAAAACCGTATCACCGACTTCTAGTTGATCATGCATATAGTTAGAAACCAGCCCATGATGCGCATTACGGTTGTCACGTCGAACCGCAAACTGAATGCCCGTATCGGTACTAGCAGAGTACAAAGAATAATGGCGCAAGGCTATATGGTCGCTGTCTTTTGGGTCTGTTTTTACTGTGATATATTGACCAGCAGTTAAGGTTAACTTGCTTAAATCAACCTCTTGAGTGTTTGCTGAATCATTGCCTGTTTTGTTCTCACTCTTATCGACTGGTACCACGGTAAAGGCTGCGATATCTGTAGCGACTGCTTCTTTTTTAGTGACCTTAAACGGTGCAAACCCCTGCCACATTGCTTCTTCATACATGCCATGTTCAATTTGGATAAACACGGAGGCAATTTCATCATAAGCTTCTGTCCAAGCGTCAATAATGTCATCGGTAGCCGCCTCACCCAATACTTCTTTTATCGCCCCAATTAAATGCTTGCCGACGATAGGATAATGCTCAGGCAATATCTGTAACGCTCTATGCTTATGGCTAATCTGAGTCACTTGCGGTAATAACATAGCCAGTTTGTTCAAGTGCTTGGCAGCGGCTAATACTGTCGTCGCTAGCGCCGTCTGCTGTCTTCCCAATTTTTGATTGGTCTCATTAAAAATATCTAACAGCTTAGGATGCTCGTTAAACATATTTCTATAAAACACAGTGGTAATCGCAACGCCATGCTCTTCGAGTACAGGAACAGTTGCGGTGACGATTTCTAACGTTTTTGGTGAGGCCATGTTGTTTCTCTTAGTCATTAACTTCATTGATAAATTGAGATGTTAAAAATAATCCGTCTAAACTAGCAATAATGAGCAGACCTTTTTAAAATGGTCATCAAAATTTTTAGCAAACCAACTCGAAAGATTTATAACATTCATTTTAAATGAATGTTAACACACTTTATTAGACATACCAATATACAATCAATATTGAGTTCATTTTCATCGATGAAAAAACAGCCGCTATGTTGTCATAACGGCTGTTGTTATAGGGATTTAAGCTGTGTTAACAGACTTTATTTATTCATCAATCAGGCTTAATATCAAAATTACCGTGCCATATATTGAGTCATTTCTTCAACACCATGTAACGTCATCGGATACATCTTATTTTCAAACAGTTTTTTAATTTCAACGATGGTTTGCGTATATTGCCAATACGATGGGTTTTCAGGATTGAGCCAAGTTACTTTATCAAAATGCTCCAGTACGCGTTTCAACCATACGATGCCCGCTTCATTATTCATATACTCTACGCTGCCGCCTACTGTCATCAGTTCATAAGGTGACATCGATGCATCACCGACGAAGATGACACGATACTCACGGCCATATTTATTGAGTAGCTCAAACGTTGGCATCGGCGCACTATGACGACGATTATTGTCCTTCCACACATAGTCATACAAACAGTTATGAAAATAAAAGAACTCTAAGGTTTTAAATTCATTTTTTGCCGCAGAAAACAGTTTTTCGAGCGCTTCGACATGGATATCCATACTGCCGCCCACATCAAACAACATCAACACTTTGACACGGTTACGGCGCTCTGCCTGCATATGTATATCGAGCACCCCCTTTTTTGCCGTACGCTTAATCGTCTCATGAATATCTAGCTCGTCAGCACTGCCTGTCCGCGCAAACTGGCGCAGATTGCGTAGCGCCATCTGAATTTGGCGAGTACCGAGCTGATTATCATCATCGAGATTGCGATATTTACGCTGCTCCCAGACTTTTGCTGCGCTACGTTTGCGCGACTCACCGCCAACACGCACGCCTTCTGGATGGTCACCATAAGCACCAAATGGTGAAGTGCCGCCTGTGCCTACCCATTTACTACCACCTTGATGACGCTCTTTTTGCTCTTTTAACCGTTCCTCTAACGCCTTCATCAGCTCTTCAAGCGAGCCGTACTTTTTCAGTAGGCGTCTTTGCTCTTCGGTCAGATTTTTGGGATCGAGCTTCAGATCCAGCCACTCTTTGGGCACATCTGTTAGCTTGGCCAACAGCTCATCCATATCGAGACTATCGACACCTTCAAAATAATCTGCCATGGCCCGATCGAACTTATCAAAATGGCGCTCATCTTTGACCATGCACAGTCGAATCAGCCGATACATATCTTCGCGGCTGGCAAAAGTAGTCAGTGCTGGATCTTCAGGATGCGTCTGCATCATCAGCCCTTTATCTAACGCGGCATTGAGATCGAGCAGCTCGCGCGTACTGACTGGCACGCCGTAAGTACGCAAGGTATAGAATAGTTTGATAAACATAAGAGTCGTATCACTTATTGGCTGATATTATTATCTGGTGGTATTGCTGATATCATTAATTGTTACAGTCACAGGTTGAGCGCTTGCATTGACCTTCATAATAGACATCCGATGTCGGACACAAGATATTAAAGTCAACGCAAGCGGCAAACATTAACGACGCATCATATTGGCAAAACGCTGTAATAAACTCACATCTGCCTCGTTCTTGAGCAACGCACCATATAGTGGCGGGATAGATTTCTCGCCGCGTAGATTTTCTTCTAATTCGTCCTGAGCCATATCATCAGCAAGTAACAAAGTTAACCAGTCGACTAACTCAGACGTTGATGGCGGCTTTTTAAGACCTTGAATACCACGCAGTTTATAGAAGATATCCAATGCATCATTGACCAGTTTTTCCTGAATATCCGGAAAATGCACTTCGATGATTTGGCGCATGGTTTCTTCTTCTGGGAAGTCAATATAGTGGAAGAAACAACGACGCAAAAATGCATCTGGTAGCTCTTTTTCATTGTTTGAAGTAATAATAACTACTGGACGCTGCGCCGCTGTAATAGTCTCACCCGTCTCATAAACATAAAAAGACATCTTATCAAGCTCATGTAGCAAGTCATTTGGGAACTCGATATCGGCTTTATCAATCTCATCAATTAGCAGTACGCTACGCTCTGTACTGGTAAAAGCGTCCCACAGCTTGCCCGGCTTAATATAGTTGGCAATATCATAGACCTTATCATCACCCAACTGTGAATCGCGCAGGCGTGATACCGCATCATACTCATACAGTCCTTGCTCCGCTTTAGTCGTCGATTTGACATGCCAAGTAATCAGTGGCATACCCAAACTCTCAGCAACTTCTTCGGCAAGCAACGTCTTACCTGTGCCAGGCTCACCTTTGATCAGCAATGGCTTTTGTAAGGTCATGGCGGCATTTACGGCCAGTTGCAAATCGTCGGTAGCAATATAACTACTGGTACCAGTAAAGTTTTTCTTAGTATTGTCAGCTGTGGTCATAATCAGATCTCGATTGTTGTTATAGATAAGTTGTTATAAATGGATAGGTCTAAAACATGAATGAGTAATAAAGGATAAATTAGTAAAGAATAAATTAGATTAGCACAGCCTGATGCATTGCCAAAATACTCATGCGTTCGCATTTATTAACAATTGTTATGTGCAGTTCATAGTGAGCAATTATTCATTTGACTACTAAACAATCTGGCATAAAAAAAGACACGCAGCGGTGTCTTTTTATTCGAGTATCAAATAACTTTTAAGACAGTAATTTTGTCTCAACGCCTAGCTTATTTTTATCACTTGTCAGATGTATCGCTATTCGTTTTCTTAGCCAACGTACTGTCTTTTTTTAAGCTTACATTAGTGTCAGGCTGTTCGGTTACGGTAGCGCCTTCTGGCAAATAACTGCCTGTGGTCATTTGTAACGTGGCCTGCGTATCTTCTGCACTGCGGCTACGGGCTTTGTCCAAACTTGATGCAAATGCGCTGCGTATCAACTGCCATACAAAACCAACGAACAACCCTGCGACCAGTATCACCAATATTGGCAACATATTGGCAACTGCACCTGCATAATCTTTCATCATCACAGCATAGACGACGCTAATACTGGCTGGTGCAAGCTCGCTAGGATCGCCAAGCGCTGTACCTGGTGCTAGTAATACTGCAAACAGAACCATCCAGCTCATACCGCCCAATGGTTTCGGCAGTACACGAGCAACGAGTATCCATAGCACTAGTACCAGAACAGCACCGCCCAGATAAGCATACATCGGCAAATCAGCGGGCGGGACATCCTTTACCATTTGGCCCCACCAAATGGCAATCTCACCGAGAATGTCACTGATAGACTCTAGCGGTAAGCTATGTAAGATATTTTTTAACCAGTCCATGCGTGTTTATTTACCTGCGTTTATCGCCGGTGACACAATCTGTGTCTAGCGGTATATGTGCGTTCTGTAGAACCAGAATGAGGCCAACTACATAATGGACTTATGCATTATGTAGGCTTATATCTGCATTGCATAGGGTGTCAGTTTATCACGACTCTCTACTCAAATGCATGTGAGCAAGTGTGTCGTAGGTTTTTATCGACACTGTTTTTAAGGTAGCATACTGATATGTCCTACCACACTTACTCGCTAACAAATCTATTAATTGTAGATGCTGTCCTGTGATTCACGAGCGCGCAGCTCTGCTTGGCGGCGCATCACGTCTTGCGGCGGCAACTGCACAAAGTAGCCTTGAGACTGTAGTTTTGCCAGTACTTCTTCTTTGTCGACACGAGCGAGCTTATCTTTAGTTGATAAGTCCAAATGCATGACGAACTTACTACGACCTAAACCTGCACGGAAATCTTTTGGTAATACACCAAGCCAGTCTTTGATTTCATCAGTATCATCAGGATAATCAGGACGCGCAATGTAGATATACATGTCGTCGTGTTTGGGAAATTTATAAATATCGCAATGCATAAAAACCACCTATCAGAAACTATGGGCGTAGGTTAGCATATTTCAGGCAAATACCAGTAGTCGCTTTGCGTTTTGCTATCGTAATTTTTGTCAAAATACACAGATAAAACGCTGATATGTGCAATAAAAATATCGTTGTAAAACACAACCTATTTGACAGACTGCCCTATCAAAACATGATTTTTGCCAAATTTATTTATTTTAATGGCTTTGATGACTTGTAAAAGCGCCTTGAACCTTTCATAATAAAAGCGTTTTTCAGGAGAGAGTTTATCAGCATCGTTTTTGTATTGAACCCCATTGGTTATACAACTATCGCAATTGCTAGATAACCACCGAAGGCGCATCCACCCTGCCAATCGCTCAGGTAAAAGGACTGAAAAACGCATGTCACTGTTGTTTGATAGTGTGTAGTAGTATGACGCTCATAGCGCACTACTTTATCAAACATCAGGCATAACAAATCTGGAGAGTGGTAAGCACGGACGACGTCTTACCCACCGAAGGGGAGAAAATACGCTATCATCGATGATAGGGCTCATATAACTGCCCAAAAATGATGGTTCGTGTTGAAAATCTCAGGTCACAGGACAGATAGGGCTTTAGCTCAAACTGACGTATAGCGTCTGTTTGGCTTATGTCTTCATCTTTGCTTTCTGTGTCACCCTTTGATGTGATATTTGCGCCTTGCAATATTGCTTCTCGCTACTTTTACGTTGCGCATCACTCCCTACTCTGCCGAGTACGACTGATGTACACATAAGGATTTGTTATGACTGATACCCATTCTCAAGACTCTAGCAGCAACCAAGCTCCTCAGCGCACCCCTTTTTACCAGTCTCATATTGATAGTGAGGGCAAACTGGTCGATTTTTCTGGTTGGGAATTGCCCATTCATTACGGTTCACAAATCGAAGAGCACGAAGCAGTACGTACAGATGCAGGTATGTTTGATGTCTCACATATGGTTGTGACTGATATCAAAGGCGCTGATACCAAAGCATGGCTACAAAAACTGCTCGCAAACGATGTCAACAAACTCACTACCGCTGGTAAAGCGCTGTACTCTGGTATGCTCAATGAGCAAGGCGGCGTCATCGATGATTTGATCGTCTACCTGATGAATGCAGAAGAAACTGAGTACCGTATCGTCTCTAATGCGGCCACTCGTGACAAGGATTTAGCACAGTTTAATAAAGTCGCTGAAGGTTTTGACATTATTATTACCGAGCGTCCTGAGCTTGCGATGCTTGCCGTTCAAGGTCCAAATGCTATTGCAAAACTGGCTCAAGCCAAACCAAACTGGGCAGATACCTTAGTAGGGCTAAAACCTTTCGTTGGTGCTGACTTGACCAATATCGAAGGCACCGATTGGTTCGTGGCTCGTACTGGCTATACTGGTGAAGATGGCGTCGAAGTCATTATGCATGGCGATGATGCCCCGGCTTTCTTTGAGCAGCTAAAAGCGAATGGCATCCAACCTGCTGGTCTTGGCGCACGTGATACCTTGCGTATGGAAGCTGGTATGAACCTTTATGGCCATGACATGGACGAAACCATCAGTCCTTATGAGTGCAACATGGGCTGGACGCTAGCGCTCAAAGACGACCGTGCCTTTATCGGCCGTGAAGCATTGGTCAGCAAACGTAAGCAGTCAAAAGAAGACAACACCGCTATGAAGCAAGTGGGTCTGCTATTGACCACGCGTGGCGTATTGCGTGAAGGCATGACAGTGACTATCAATCAAGGCACTGGCAATGAGCAAACTGGCATTATCACCAGTGGTACATTCTCCCCTAGCCTAAAAAATTCAATCGCGATTGCCCGTGTGCCTGCCAGCTTATCAGAAGACGACAGCGTACAAGTCGATCTACGCGGCAAAGGTAAGTTCGTCGATGTACGCGTACTAAAGCTACCTTTTGTCCGCAACGGCAAGCAACAGTTTGACTCTTAGGTCTTATAAATTCTATCATTAGAGCGCGTTGTCATTTTACACACGATTATAAAAATGACGACACGCCTAGCCTCCATTATTTTTGTTAATTAACCTCTATCACTTAGGAGAGAGATCATGAGCAACATCCCAGCAGAGCTAAAATATATTGCGAGTCACGAGTGGCTACGCCTAGAAGACGACGGTACGATCACTGTTGGTATCACTGACCATGCTCAAGATCTATTGGGTGATGTGGTATTCGTTGAGCTACCAGATGTGGGCGATATCATCGCTGTCGATGACGAAATCTCAGTTGTTGAATCAGTAAAAGCGGCTTCTGACGTTTATGCACCTATTTCAGGTGAAGTGATCGCTATTAACGAAGCACTAGAAGATGATCCTGAAATCATCAACTCTGACCCATACGGCGAAGGTTGGTTCTTCAGAATGAAGCCTGACAACATTGCTGACTACGAAGCACTAATGACTGCTGACGAGTACGAAAGCGACTTATAAGCTAAGCACGTAAGCTAAGCATGCTCTCGCAAGACATTAGCACTTGTAAGACATTAGCACTTGTAAGACATTAGCACTTGTAAGACATTAGCACTTGTAAGACATTAGCACTTGTAAGACTTTAGCTTATACAAAGCACTAGCCCCGACTAAACATCATAGATACTGGCAGCAGCTGGTATCTATACTCTCTATTTAAACGATTTAAATATCTTTCTCATGAAAAGTATTGGCTCATTGACCATGCTTGTTATTTGAAAGAAGCTTTATATGTAGATCTCCAACAATCATTATCGTCCGATGTTACTGCTCTCAAGCGTTATCTCATTGACTCGTATTGATCACCTATTCGAATCCCAATGAATACGTGCTATCAATAACGACGCAAACTGATAACCCAATTCTCAGCATGGATCCTAATATGAATGCCAACACCGATAATAAAGACCCCATTTCCACACCAAATCATACGCCGCAGCTACAAGCCTTCCGCGATATTGTAGAGTCACGCCGTTCAGTACGCCGCTTCACTGACACGCCCATACCTGATGATGTATTGGCAGACTGTCTACGCTTGGCGATGCTAGCGCCGAACTCTAGCAATTTGCAGCCGTGGGAGTTTTATGTTATCGATGATGCTGACAATAAAAAACGTGCCATCAAAAACTGCATGAATCAAAACGCAGCAAAAACATCAGCACGTTTGATTGCAATCGTTGCCCGTACTGACATTTGGCACGACCACGCTCAGCAAGTATTGCGCGAATACCCTGACCAGCCAGTGCCAAAGAAAGTGAAAGACTACTATAACAAAGTCGTCACAATGGACTTTTTGCGCGGTCCAGCCAACGTAGTCTCAGCAGCCAAATGGAGTGCGACGCAAGTAGTTAGGCGCGTAAAAGGGCCAATCAAGTCGCCTTATTATACGTTTGAAGATACCAAAAACTGGGCAACCAATAACACCTCGCTTGCTGCCGAAAACCTCATGCTAGCATTACGTGCTCATGGGTTTGATAGTTGTGCTATGGGCGGCTTTGATGAGCCTGCGATGAAACGCTTACTAGGCTTGGGCGATGATCAACATATCATTATGATGATTGGTGCTGGCGAACGCGCTGACAATGGTGTTTACAACACTCAGTTCCGCTTTGATCAGACTCAGTTTGTGCATTACGTATAACGTACCGCTCACATTATTCCCTTAATTGCTATTTTGTTTATTACTCCCTTAACCAAGGATTGTCATGACTATCTCTCAAAACCCATCGTTTGATACCTTCCAAGGATTGTTCAACGAAGCTGAATTTGTCTATCGCCACTTAGGCTCAAATGAGACCAAGCAAGCTGACCTACTCAGCGCTGTTGGTTACAAAGATATGCAAAGCTTTATCAATGACACAGTGCCTGAACCAGTGCGCTTGCACAAAGAGTTGGATTTGCCAGTAGCGATGAGTGAGCATGCTGCACTTGCCAAACTGCGCACAATGGCAGACGACATCACTGTTAACAAAAGCTATATCGGCCAAGGCTACTCGCCTGTGCGTATGCCTGCTGTTATTCAGCGTAATGTCCTTGAAAATCCAGGTTGGTATACTGCTTATACGCCTTACCAAGCGGAAATCGCTCAAGGTCGTTTAGAAGCATTGCTGAACTTCCAACAAGTATGTATCGATTTGACTGGTCTTGAGCTGGCTGGTGCATCATTGCTTGATGAAGCAACAGCAGCGGCAGAAGCGATGGCGATGTCAAAGCGTGTGAGCAAAAGCAAATCAACACAGTATTTCGTTGATGAGCGCGTCTATCCACAAACACTAGATGTCATCAATACTCGTGCTAAATACTTTGGTTGGGAAGTCATCGTTGGTGATTTTGAAACCGCTAAATCTGGCGATTATTTCGGTGCGCTATTCCAGTATGTCGGTGCTGAAGGCGACGTTAAAGACTTAACAGACGTCATCAGTGCAGTAAAAGAAAACAAAACCTATGTGAGTGTCGTCAGTGACATCATGAGCTTAGTGCTATTAAAATCACCAGCTGACATGGGTGCCGACGTAGCGCTAGGTAGTACCCAGCGTTTTGGTATTCCAATGGGCTTCGGTGGTCCACATGCCGCTTATTTTGCGTTCTCTGATAAGGCCAAGCGTTCAGCGCCTGGTCGTATCATTGGTGTCTCAAAAGACGCACAAGGCAATACAGCACTACGTATGGCTCTACAAACGCGTGAGCAGCATATCCGCCGTGAAAAAGCCAACTCAAACATCTGTACGTCGCAAGTATTGCTAGCTAACCTCGCTGGTATGTATGCGGTATATCATGGTCCAGGCGGCGTGAAGCGTATTGCCACTCGTATTCATGCGTTCGCCACTGCGTTTGCTGATGCTATCACAGAATCTAACGACAGCAGCTTGAGCGTGGTACATGATCAATTCTTCGATACAGTTGTAGTTGATTGTGGTTCAGAGAAGTTGGCTACTCAAATCTTTAAAAATGCAGACAACGTCGGCTACAATTTATGGCGTCTAAGCGACACCAAATTGAGCGTTGCCTTTAGTGAAACCAGCGATCAGCAAGATTTTAACACCTTGACTCAGCTATTCGTCAACAAGTCACACGATCTACCTGAAACAGCTCGCGTCTCACTTGATAGCGCACACCTGCGTACGGATGACATCTTGACTCATCCAGTATTCAACTCGCATCATACCGAGCATGAAATGCTACGCTATCTAAAGTCGCTTGAAGACAAAGATCTAGCGATGAACCGCAGCATGATTTCACTGGGTAGCTGTACCATGAAGCTAAACGCCACCAGTGAGATGCTACCGATTACTTGGCCTGAGTTTGCCAATGTGCATCCTTTTGCACCGCGTGATCAAGTTACTGGCTATATCGCGATGATCGATAGCTTGCAAGATCAATTAAAAGCCATTACTGGTTTTGATGATGTCTCTATGCAGCCAAACTCTGGCGCTTCTGGTGAATATGCTGGTCTGTTAGCCATTCGCCGTTATCATGAGTCATTGGGCGAAACCAATCGCGATGTTTGCTTAATTCCTATGTCGGCGCACGGTACCAACCCTGCTACCGCTATGATGATGGGTATGCAAGTTGTCGTGGTCAAAACTGATGAAAACGGCAACGTTGATATCGATGATCTAACGGCTAAATGTGAAGAATATAGCGATCGTCTAGGTGCGCTAATGATCACTTATCCATCGACGCATGGTGTGTTCGAAGAAGGCATCCGTCATATCTGTGATTTGACTCATAAGCATGGTGGGCAGGTCTATATGGACGGCGCAAACATGAATGCTCAGGTAGGCATGATGCAACCTGCAGACGTTGGTGCTGACGTGCTACACATGAACTTGCACAAAACCTTCTGTATCCCGCATGGTGGCGGCGGTCCAGGCATGGGTCCTATCGGTATGAAAGCGCATTTGGCACCATTTATGGCCAACCATACCTTGAGCCCTGTGCATAATGCGCAAAAAGACTGCTCAGCAGTATCGGCAGCCCCTTATGGTTCAGCGAGCATCTTGCCTATCTCATGGATGTACATTGCCATGATGGGTCGTGACGGTCTGCTAAAAGCGACAGAACTGGCATTGCTAAACGCTAACTACGTGGCAGCCGAGCTAAAAGGTCACTACCCTGTCTTGTATGCAGGCAAAAACGGCCGCGTAGCTCACGAATGTATCATCGATATTCGTCCGTTAAAAGAAGAGACTGGCATCACGGAAAGCGATATCGCTAAGCGCTTGATGGATTATGGTTTCCATTCGCCAACGATGAGCTTCCCAGTCGCTGGCACACTTATGATTGAGCCAACTGAGTCTGAGTCAAAAGAAGAACTAGATCGCTTTATCAGTGCGCTGAAGTCTATCAAAGCTGAAGCCATGAAAGCCAAAGCTGGTGAAGATAACTGGACGCTAGAAGACAACCCATTAGTCAATGCACCGCATACGGCTGCTATGATTACTAGTGAAGAGTGGACGCATCCATACAGCCGTGAGACTGCTGCATTCCCACTGCCGTACATTCGTGCAAACAAGTTCTGGCCAAGTGTCGCGCGTGTCGATGATGCTTATGGTGATAAGAACCTAATGTGCTCTTGCCCAAGTATCGAAAACTATATGTAATTATCATTTTCGATAGTTATTCTCTGTAGTAAAAAACCTCCAAGTCAGCAGCTGACTTGGAGGTTTTTATTTTGCTGACTTTTTATCTATTATATTAGCAGGTAATATTATCAATAAAATAAACGATAAGAACTCAATGTAATAAAAGCTTATATTGATAATAAGCTATTTATCTTAAATTTCTGAAGCATTGACTTGGATACTGCTATGCGACATAAAGCGCCTAAACAAAAAACTCGCGTCATTCTAATTCATGGGCTACACCAAACCCCATGGATCATGCGGCCATTAGCCAAGCGCCTGCAAACAGCAGGATTTGATACCCATCAGTATGGCTACCGTAGTATGCGTGATGGTATCAAAACCAATAGCGCCCGCCTAAATAGCTGGCTAGAAACAAACCATCACCCAGATCATCCAATAGATTTGGTTGGGCATAGTTTGGGTGGTTTAATCATTCGTGATTTTGTCGCTCAGTACCCAAAATGGCAAATTGGACGTTGCGTGACGCTAGGAACACCGCATATAGGCAGTGTTTGTGCAGATTATATCTGGCGACTGACTCCTGCTGTCGTAGGTCGCTCCTATGTCGACGCACTCGACGGTACAGTCGCACAATTGCCCAAACACGTGACGTTAGGCGTCATCGCTGGCAACCGACCTTATGGTCTAGGTCAGCTATTTTTGCAATATCACAATCGCAAACTGCGCAAATCTGACAAGCCACTTCTTAACGAGCAGCTTGCACATGACGGGACAGTATATATAGAAGAGACGAAGATAGAGGCTGCAGCTGATCATATCGTCATGCCAGTCTCGCACACCGGCATGCTAGTGAACCCAGAGGTCGCCGAGCAGACTCGATACTTTTTAGAGCATGGACGATTTAAACGCTAAGAGCTGTATAAATAAGAGCTGTATGAATACTTGAGGGTCAGTTTTCAGTCTTGTCGAACGTCGGCTTATTAAACGCGGCCCTATCGAACGATTCCTTATTGAACACGAATACCCATGCCTTGCTGCAGTTCGGTTTTATGCTTTTTGATGACTGGAATTAAGGTTTTAACAACCCAGTCGTTACGCCAACCTTTTAGCCCTTGCGGCAGTTCGCTCACGTCTTTATCAAGAGCAACCACTTCATACAACTGCCCTAGCCATTTTTTACGCATCAATACGCTAGCAGGTATACCAATCTCACGCGCATGCTCATCAATCGCTTGCTGCACTGCTTTTGAGAGTACTTTATTTTTTGAGCGATATGGTGGCACTAGACAGTCTGGATGCTCTGTAGGGGGTAGACTCTTGGCATCTCTGATTACTTTCAGCAGCTCTTCGCCATATAGTCGCAGCATACTACGGTGCATGGTCGTTTTATGTGCCAGCTCGCGCATACTGTTTGGTTTTTCAGTGACAATCTCTCGTACTGCTTGTTTTTTTATCACAAAGGTACGCGGTTGATTGGTCGCGCGTGCCAGCTCTTCTCGCCATGTAGCAACCCCTTTGAGTATCGCCATTTGCTGTGAGTTATAGCGATAATCTGCCATCGTTAGATACATCGCTTCATCTTCGACGTGTTGCGTGTCATACAAATCACTGGCATAAAGCTGACAGTCAGCCCAGACATAATCATATAAACCTTGAGCCTTAAGCGCATGCTCGATACTGAGATACAGCGCTGGCAGATAACGCACATCATCGATGGCATACTGCTCTTGTTCATCTGTCAACGGACGCTGGAGCCAATCAGACTGGCTGTGTTCTTTATCGATATGCATATCTAGCTGATCAGCCAGTGCCTGCTGATACCCCATTTGCAATTGACCCGTTAGATAAGACAACGCTATTTGCGTATCAAATATATTGGTCAATGGCGAACAACCAGATAGCAGATAAAAAATACCCAAATCTTCGCCGCAGGCATGCCAGATAGCTACATCTACTTTGCGTAGCGCTTCCCACAGCTCAGCCAGTTGCAACTGGGGTGCATCCAGCAAATAAACATGATTGCCAGTATTTAATTGCACCAGTGCCAAGCGCGGATAATAAGTGTCGCGCTTGATAAACTCGGTATCTAAGGCCACGCGTCCGCAAGTCGCTAAGGCATCAATAACCTCATCTAAATCGCCTTGCTTACGTACCCATGTAATAGCAACGTCATCAGCAATATCCAACAGCGCATCAATATCTAGCACTTCAACATCTGGAGTATTAGACACTGACTCAGATGACGTTGCTGCTGACATTGGCTCAGTATTAGCGGCTTCTTGTAATGAGCCATTATTGATATCAGCAGCATTTGATTGAGCTGAGGCGTTTGAAACGTTATTGGACACGGGCAGATACCTGCATTAATAGGAGAAAATAAAACGCTAAACCGCGCCTTAATAAAATTAAAAGATAAACAATAATAAAGTAATTATAACAATTCCAAGAAATGAATTGGGTAAGACTTTAAAGCAATCAAAACATTATAAAAAAGAACGATTTTGCATGGCTTGACCGAGCGTCATACTATCCAGATACTCAAGCTCGCCGCCCATCGGGACACCTTGTGCTAAGCGCGTCACTTTATTGACATGACGACTGACAGCCTCACTGATAAAGTGCGCCGTAGTCTGCCCTTCGACAGTCGTACCCGTTGCCAGTATTAGCTCTTCGACAGGTTCTTGCTTCACTCGCCATACGAGCTGATCAATATTTAAGTCGTCGGCGCTGACACCATCAATTGGCGATAGATGCCCGCCCAACACAAAATAACGTCCACGATAACCAGCTGTCTGTTCAATCGCCATCACATCTGCTGCTGTCTCGACCACGCATAGCAGACTGTCATCACGTCTAACGTCTTGGCATAGCGGACATACAGCCTCATCACTAAAGCTATGGCAACGCTGACATTCAACAATATCACGCATCGCTTCATCTAGTGCTTGGGCGAGTGCCATGCCTTGTGGGCGCTTTTTACTGAGCAGATGTAACGCCATTCGTTGGGCACTTTTTTGACCGACGCCTGGCAATATACGCAGCTGTTTGACCAGCTGATCAAATTTGGCTGTAAGCAAAGTAGCTTCCTTTAGTTGACTTTATCTAACTGAATTTATAAATCGTAGCTATAAAAATGGGGTCGTATCGTGTCGATAACAACCCCATTTTTGTCTTCAGTATGAAGTATTTAATGCTTAAAACATGCCTTGCATACCTGGTGGCAGACCCATACCTGAAGTCGCGCCAGCCATGGTTTCTTCGTAGAGTGCATCTGCTTGACGAACCGCATCATTGATAGCAGCAGCGATAAGATCTTCAATCATATCTGGCTCATCTTCTAGCAGACTTGGATCAATAGTCAAACGCTTAACTACATGACGACCAGTCATCGTTACTTTAACTAGGCCACTGCCCGCTTCCGCTTGTACTTCTTTGTTAGCAAGTTCTTTTTTAGCATTTTCAACGTTTGCTTCTACTTTCTTTTGCATCGTTTGTGCTTGTTGCATCAATGCTTGAATGTTCATAGTTGCCTCTTTGTCTTATAATAATAAATGGGATAATTTAAAGTTTAAAATAAAATACTGACGGCATTATACCGCTATCTTTACAAACTGTCTAAACCACGCGCCAAATCTTTGATAATATCTTCGACATCTTCCAAACCGACTGATAGACGAATCAGACCGTCTTTCACGCCAGCTTCGGCACGAGCCTCAGGGGTGAGACGGAAATGCGTGGTCGTCGCAGGATGCGTAATCGTGGTTTTAGCATCGCCCAAATTATTGGTGATGGAGACCATTTGAGTCGAGTCAATCACATGCCAAGCCGCTTCTTTTGTATCGCGGCTGTCAGATGCTTTGACTTCAAAACCCATGATAGCACCGTAACCGTTTTTCATATGATGCTGATGGGTGGCAAGCTCGTGTGCAGGATGGTCACTTAGGCCAGAGAAATGCACCGTACTAATGTTAGGGTGATTGACCAAAAATTCTGCGACTTGATTGGCATTGTTACAATGCGCTTGCATTCGGAGTTTTAGCGTTTCAAGCCCCTTAGTAAATACCCAAGCATTGAACGGACTCATGCTGATACCGCCTGAGCGCACTACGGTAAACGCTTCTTGCATGAGTTTGTCACTACCAACCAACGCCCCGCCAAGTACTCGGCCCTGACCATCCAAATATTTGGTCGCAGAGTGAATAACGACATCGGCACCCAAATCTAGAGGGCGCTGCAATGCTGGCGTCGCAAAGCAGTTATCAACAACCAATAATATGTCATTGGCTTTGCACAGCTCGCTCAAATAACCGATATCGCAAATCTGCGCCAGTGGATTACTTGGGCTTTCACAATAGATCACTTTGGTGTTTGGTTGAACGGCATTGGCCCATGCATCATTGTCAAAGCAATCAACATAGCTAACTTCAACACCAAACTTGGCCATATAGTTGTTAAACAGACCGATAGACGAGCCAAATAACTGATTGGCAGCGAGCAGATGGTCGCCCGCTTTTAGATATGCCAAGCACATGGTCAGGATTGCACCCATACCAGAGGCCGTTGCAACCGCACGCTCACCGTTTTCTAGCGCGGCGAGACGACGCTCAAAAGTACGGACGCTTGGGTTGGTATGACGAGAGTAAACGTTTCCTGTCTTTGTACCGTCAAAATGTGCCGCAGCATCAGCTGCTGATTGATAAACATAAGAGCTGGTCGTAAAAATCGGCTCTGAATGCTCGCCCTCATCGGTACGATGCTGACCTGCGCGCACGGCGATGGTTTGCATACCATAATCAAGCCCTAAATCTAAGGCATCGTTACGCCAGTTTGGATCTAATCCATCGTTTAAATGCGTTTGTTTGTGACTCTCATCTTTTGTTTGCGACTGACTCATAGACGTTCCGTTGCTGTGTTTTGGTTGATATAAAAGGACTGCTTATTTTTTTGATTATCGAGTGGATACACCAGTACCATCATAACATGCTGACTTATTTCAAACATCTGCTTTCAGATACCTCTCCATATTATTTGTGCCTACTGCAGACTCAAACGATTCAGGATAAGGAGTATCAGACAGGTTGAACTGCCTTAAAAACAGACCACATCCATCGTCAAACCTAACAAAAATAACGTATTTATAATAGGCAGATATGCTAACAGCTGCTAAGCTTAGCGACGATTTGAATTTTGGCGTTGGTGATATTTTTATAGACCGTCCAATCGATGCTATCATCCTTAAAAATAGATGAACAATTTCAGCAAATTACTTATCCATGCATTTTATTTATCAGTATATTTAGGCTCATCAAGGTAAATTCGTTATGTCGATGTTCAGTATAGAACCAAGCAGCTTATCGTTGAGTCTGACACTTGGGCTGACTTTAGGTCTGAGCGCTTGCCAGAGCCTACCCAAACAGCCTCACCTGCCTGAGAGTCAAGCATTATCAGCGCGAGTCAATGCTTTATACCAACAAGAAGACAGCCCAAAGATTGAGCAAAATACAGCGACTACAACCAACAATACTGATCTAGTGGCCGCTGTTAGTGTGCAGAATGAAATTCATCCTGATTTGTCAGGCTATCATCCGATCGTCACTGGGGCAAATGCGTTTGCCGCCCGTAGTATGTTAACAGGTATGGCCACGCGCAATATCGATGCGCAGTATTATATTTGGCATAACGATCAGGCTGGTCAGCTTCTACTAAAAGACTTATGGGATGCGGCTGAGCGCGGCGTAATCGTGCGCTTATTGTTAGATGATTTTAATAATAGTGCCAAGTTCGACCAGCATTTATTACGCTTTGCCAGTCATCCCAATATCGCGGTACGTATTATCAATCCTTTGATGCATCGTAAGTTTCCAACATTGAACTATGTGACTGGTTTGCCGCGTATCAATCGCCGCATGCACAATAAAAGCATGACCTTTGATAAGCAAATTACTATCATCGGCGGGCGTAATATTGGCAACGAATACCTTAGCAATGACCAAAGCAGCCAATTTGCAGATTTGGATGTCTTACTTATCGGTAAAGTCGTTGCAGATATTGATAACAGCTTTTATGACTATTGGTCATCGCCTTTATCATTTGATATCGAGACCTTAGCGAAATTTGATGATGACGTTACACCTGATTTTTTAAAGGCCTTAGATAAGCTCGGCCTGGATGAAGAAAACAACGAAGGCAGCAGCTTGACGGTTTATAAGGCTGCGATCAAAGACTCTACGATTGATAGTGACTTGATTAATAAGCGTGTGCCTTTTCGTTGGACCGACATGCAGTTCTTAAGTGATGATGTGGGCAAACTAAGCAAAACAGTTCCTGCCGATACCAACTTGGTTCATCAGTTGCGTAACTTGCTCGGTAGCCCAACCAAGAAGTTGACGATTATTTCTTCTTATTTTGTACCGACCAAAGATGGGGTCGATACTTTGGTGAAGCTCGCCGAATCTGGCGTTGATATCAAAATATTAACCAACTCATTTGATGCGACCGATGTAACTGCCGTGCATTCTGGTTATAGCCAGTGGCGACCTCGCCTGCTTCGTTCAGGCGTCAAAATATATGAGCTTAAATCAACCGCTGCTGAAGAAAAACGTGATAACAAACTGTGGCGAGCACGTAGTCAATCATCGACCAGTTTGCACGCAAAAACATTCGCAGTAGATGATTATCAAGTCTTTATCGGTTCATACAACGTTGACCCACGCTCTGCCAATATCAATACCGAAATGGGTGTAATCATTAATGATGATGAACTAGCAAGGCAGCTGCATGGGGCGCTGAGTGATGATTTACTAAACCAAGCTTATGAAGTTAAGCTGCTAGACAACGGTAGCTTGGAGTGGCACACCATGGAAGATGGCAAAGAGGTCGTTTACGAATCAGAGCCACGAGTTGATATGGGTGATCATATTTGGCTTACTATCATGTCTTGGCTACCCATCGATTGGCTGCTGTAATATGTAAATTCTTTTCTAAATAGTCCCTAAAATTACAGGATGTGCAGTTTCGCTTCTGGTAAAAGCCAGATCCTGTAATCAAAGTTCTTATTACAACACACACAAAATTACTGTTTCGGCAAATCATTGTTTATATACTTTGATTTGCCGGTTTTTATCATGGCCGATTATCTAAACGATGATCGTCTTAATGGCCACTTTACCCTGTGGAAGCGTGATCTATTATGCCGTCTCGTTCTCAATACGCCTTGATGTCTACAAAAGACAAAAATACCGTTATGTTCGTAAGCTTCATCAGTGCGATCGTCTTTTTTGACTTTTTGATTTACTTATACATTGCAGATATCGTGACCGCTGCGTTTTTTCCTGTTGATACTGACCCCAATGTCGCCAAACTACAAGGACTGGGGCTTTTTGTCATTGGTTACTTAGCTCGTCCGCTTGGGGGTATTCTGTTCGGGCGTTATGGTGATCTCAAAGGTCGAAAACCGACCCTTTTTCTGAGCATAATCGTCACGGCAGGTAGCTTGCTTGCGATGGCCTGTCTGCCTACTTATGCGCAGTGGGGCGCGCTTGCACCTGCGTTATTCATACTGCTGAGAATCATACAAGGTATGGCATTTGGTCTTTACGTACCGTTATCTTGGGTGTTTGTGGCGGAGCATGTGCCTAGGCAGTATTTGTCAGTGGCTTGTAGCTACATTACCGCTAGCTTTTTGGTAGGGGTACTCTTCTCTAATGCGTTTTTTCTGTGGCTGACTGGTTTTATGACCACCGTACAGTTGACTGACTATGGCTGGCGTTTGCCGTTTTTTGTTGGTGCCTTACTAACCTGTCTACCATTGTTGGTATGGCGACTGGTTAAAGAGACCCCATTTTTCTTGGCGTTAGATAAGCCAAAAACTGGTAAGAATTTGGGTAGACCATTTACGGTGTTATTCAAGCGCTGCAAGCATTCTATCTTTGTCAGTATGGTACTGACTCTAGTGATATCTAACATCACCTCCGTCATTGTCCTACTACTGCCAGATTTAATAGAAATCAACTTTACTTTAGACAGTGATTTGTTTAGCTTCTCTCACAGTTTGGGCATCGTATTTATGATTCTTGGCTGTGTCTTTTATGGCATGATCTCGACCCATGAGAACTTTGGTAAAATTTTGGTCATTGGTTCTGTTCTACTTATCGCTCAAACGTTGGCGTTCTTTTATCATTTGCAGGCGGGTGGCGATTATATATTGATTATGTATGCACTTTTGGGATTCTGTGCCGGTATCGTGGGCATGGTCCCTGCCATTTTAGTGCAGCTATTTCCGACCAATGTACGTCTCACAGGTATCGCTTTTTGTTATAATATTACCTACGGTATCGTTGGTGTACTGATCCCCTTTGGTCTTGGTTACGCCACGACGCTTATCAGCTTCTCACCAGCGCTATATATTGCCTTTGTGGGCTCTATCGGTATTATTATGGGGCTTTACTTCTATAATTTGCCCGAATTCAAAAAAATTGATCATGTTATTTTATAAATAATGGATCAGTCACTGATTTGAACAAAGCTTAAAACTAAGGTGCAATGGGATGTCTCATCCATTGCACCTTCTCCATTTATTTAAGACACAAATATTAAGGCTCAATAATCATGGTTGATATGACCAACAAACGCCTCTCAGTAGCTCCTATGATCGACTGGACAACAACAGATTATCGCTACTTTGCACGACTGTTCAACCCGCATACGTATCTATATACCGAGATGATCAGTACTGGTGCATTGATACATGGTAACCGAGCACGGCATCTACGTTTTGATACGCTCGAGCATCCGCTTGTATTACAGCTTGGCGGTGCAGACATCGATGAGATGACGCAGTGTGCTGAGTTTGCTCAGCAGTATGGCTATGATGAAGTCAATATCAACGTCGGTTGTCCCTCAGATCGCGTACAGCACAATAAGATAGGTGCTTGTCTGATGGCCGAGCCTAAGACGGTTGCTGATTTGGTCAAGCATATGCAAGCCGCAGTCGATATTCCTGTGACGGTCAAACATCGTATTGGCATCGATGACTTTGATAGTTATGAGTTTATGGTGGACTTTGTACAGACAGTTGCAGCGGCAGGTTGTACTCGATTTATCGTACATGCGCGTACAGCATGGTTGCAGGGGCTCAGCCCTAAGCAAAACCGCGAGATACCACCGCTACGTTACGATGATGTGTACCGTCTGAAGCAGGATTTTCCTGAGCTGGATATTGAAATCAATGGTGGTATCGATACAATTGAGGACATTAGAACGCATCTACAGCATATCGATGGCGTGATGATTGGTCGGGCGTTTTATCATAACCCGTATCTATTAGCAGAGGCCAATAGCTTATGGAACGAGGCAGCGTCCGAGACAATACCTAAGCGCTCAGAGATTTTAGCGCAGCTTTATCCATATCTCGAAGAACAACTCGCAAAAGGCGAAGCGTTGCCAACAATGACACGGCATTATTTAGGACTCTTCCAAGGTCTGATGGGCGCGCGTAAATGGCGTCAAGCATTGAGCGGTAAACCTCAGCTGACGATTGATGATATTAAGCGAGCTGCCGATGAAGTACTACTATTAAATCCTGATGCATAATCCTAACGCGTAGCCAAATTTTTATATCTAACTATTTCGATATAATTTATATAGTAGCAATCATTGAGGCTAGTATTTCATCTACGCCGCTTGCGCAATATACTGCCACATCGCTGCACCATTATTGACAATGTGCAGTACGATTGGCAGTAGTAGCGAGCCCGACTTAATCCGTGCATAGCAAAATATCAATGCCAACACTACGATAGTACTAATCTCGTATATACCATACTGCACATGGATCACAGCGAATATCAAACTTGTCACAATGCTGGCGACAATCGCCCCATGATTCGCTGAATATGATGATGCCGTAAACTGTTCTTCGATGGCTGACCACAATATACCGCGAAAGATAACCTCTTCATAAATTGGTGCGACGACCACCATAGCAAAAACCAACAGCCAAACCGAAATGACAGACTGATAGAGCGGATCAACAAACACCAACGGCGTCATATCGAGTACATACGTCAGTGTCTGACTGGCAATCATAAATATCAGGAGTAGCCCAAGCATGCCTATACCCACCGGCAGTGAGAACGGTTTTAGTGCTAAATATTGACGCAGACTGCCACCTTTTAAACGAATGATAAGCACGCTAATGGCCACTAGCAATACACAGCCGATAAGTATAGACAGGCTCACGACCGTTCCATCATTACTACCAAAATAGAATATACGCCCTATCGATGTCCTTTCATCGGCAGGTAATACCAGCTTGCCAGCGACATAAACACCTACCAACTGACTGATAAAAAACGCAAGCACCATTCCTACTGTTAGCACGAATGTACCCACGCGCGAAAATAGCGGCAGAGACTTAGCTGAGGCAGTCATACTAGATGGAACAGTTAAGTTTTTTGGCATAAAGGTATCACTTAAAAATACTCTGGCAGCTCATATCCATTACAAGCATGACTGATAATATGTTGCGTTTATTTGGACAATTGCTGCTTAATCAATCCTAACACCTGCGTTGAGACAGACTCTGGATGCTCAAGTGGGAACATATGCCCTCCTTCGTGAGTCTCATAAGGAATGCCCAAGCGCGATTTTATCTGCTGCGGAAAGCGTCGTTTCAAAAAGATACTGTCTTGACCAATGATTAAAGTCACAGGCACTTTAGGACCGCGGTTTGGTGCCAGCCAATACCAAGAAGGATTGGTACGGAAGACAGCGACTTCGCTAGCTTTAGGGATAGCCAATGTCACTTTGCCATCCGCGCGCTCATGCAAGCCATGATCGATATATCCTTGAAAGCTACGCTCATCAAAATTCTTAAAAAACCCTTTATGTCGCATTTTCTCATATGCTTCATCCCGGCTATTCCACACATCACGGCGATGTTTGGAAACGCCAGCTGGTGACAGTTTGTCCATCAGACGGTTATTCATGAGCGGTAATCTGTCTGCTGTCTTTGCCAAATGCCATAACAAGCTGACTTTGCCATAAATCCAAGGCGGATCCATAAGCACCGCTTGTGCAAATAGTTCAGGCTGACGATACGTGGCCTGCAACGTACACATGGCCCCAAGCGAATGCCCTACTCCTACTACTTGTGCAACGCCATGCTTGTTACAAGCACTGTTTACACTATCAATGATTTGCTGCGTCAAACTACGCCAATGGTCATCCACTGGATAATCCGGTGTATCACCCAACATCGCAATATATTCAATCGTAAAAAACTCTGATAAACCTTCAAAAAACGGCTCATATACCGCGCTTGGCATTCCATTAGCATGAGCAAAATGCAGCACAGGTTTATTGGTTATTTTAGAGACAGGTAGTTTAGCAAAGGACTGCAAATTTATTTCATCACTCATGACAGACTCTCGTGGGATCGTTTATGTTATATATTATTTTAATGATTGAACCTTGTACCATTATTAAAACCAACAGCATCAAAACTACCCCCTTCAAAACAAACCATCTTTGTATGGCAAGTTTGACGACTGTGTTTGATGATTATAGTTGTACAGCTAGTTTAATCAGGCTATCACTCAGACCAAGGTTTTTTATTTGGTATTACATAGAATTAAGGCTGAGCACAATTATATGCTCAGCCTTAACAATCATACACATTATATCTAAAACATAAAACGCTTAACGCATCTGCCCAGTGTTGCTTTCTTGTGGCAATACGTCGAGACTAACGCTAGAGCCAATACCTGCACCTAACTTCACTGCAAAACGGTCCATAAACATTTGGAACGGATCAGTTGGGCTATAGCTGATGATTGTATCAAGGTCGAGTTGCTTACTTAGACTTGTGATACTACCTGTTTTGTCTGCCAAACCTAGCTCAATAGACTGCTCACCTGTCCAGAATAGCCCTGAGAACAGTTTGTTTTGTTCAGGATTCTTCAGGCGGTCACCGCGCCCTTCTTTGACAGCGTTGATGAAATGCTTGTGCGTATTTGCTAGTACTTTTTCGACATGGTTTTCTTCATAATCAGTCAACGGACGAGATAAGCTTAAGATATCTTTATACTCACCAGCCGTAATCGTACGATCTTCTACGCCAACTTTGTCCATCAAACCTTTAACGTTATAGCTTGGCATAATGACACCGATAGAGCCGACCAAACTTGACGGATTGACATAAATCTCATCTGCGGCAGACGCAATATAATAAGCACCTGACGCACCGATATCACCAATCACCGCATAAAGCTTTTTGTCTGGGTATTCTTGGCGTAAGTCCATCATGGTCTGCCAAATCTCATCAGACTGTACCGGTGAACCGCCAGGTGAGTTGATATCTAAGGCCACTGCTTTTGAGTTACTGTTTGCAAAAGCGTCTCTCAAGGCTTCATTAACATCATACGCATTGGCCACATCGTCATTACTGATGACGCCTTGCAGCTCGACCACTGCTAAATGTGGATCGCTAGTATCGACTGCGTCCATACCTGTTGGCGCACTGCTGCAACCACGACCAAGGGTCAAAAATATCAATAAGATATAACCAAAGGTCAGTAGTTTAAAAAAGATACTCCAACGACGAGCGCGGCGCTGCTCAACCACACTCGCTAATAACGTGTTTTCCAGCACCTTCCATTCTTGTCCACTTGGCGGGCTTGGTTGCTGCGGTTGCGTTGGCTGATTTGCCGAGTTATCAGGACGTTTGTTAGGGTCTGGTGGCCAGTTGGGCATATAACTTCCTAAGTTAGAAACAATCTAAAACAATAAAATGAGGTTGTCGAGAAATACAGCTAGAACGGTGGTATATACCTGATACTGTCTCACAGTATCTGTAACCTATGTTAATAGTCAGTGACCTGTATTAATAGGCTGCTAAGTATGGTGGTATTTCGATAATGGTTCAATAGTATAACTGTGAAATATCACTATATTGTAACGCTGATAATATAAGCCTTATTTTTCAGGATTAGCAGTCTCGGCATTGGGAATGCTATCAATGTTATTTAGCGATTTAGTTGTTTAGCGATAATGCAGCTTCTAAAGGATTATTATCATAGGTTATAACTTCATCGACTCTCTGACGATTTATGACATCAGCTGTAATCTGCGAGTCACTATGACCAAGCCAACGTGTATTTTTGAATAGCATGTCATCATTATTTGATTCAGCTGAACATAGTAATGACCACAGTTGCCAAACGCGTTGATGAGTAGCAGTATCTAGAATCAAACGCGACTGGGAAAACGCTGACTGTTTGCTAGTTAACTGATTGGTGACTATTTGTGCTTGACGGCTAACAGGTGAATTGGCAGGTAACGAGTTAAGTGGGTCTGCTGCATTGTATCTAAGAACGCGTATAGGCAAGTTAGTATCAAGAGCAATCGTACAATTCCAAACGCTAGCATCACCTATCTCGCTCCAACCAGTGATGGCCTGTACTGACAACTCATCGTTAATCGACTGCCATGTTTTACCTTGCTCACAACGTTGAGCACTGATAGTAGGCGTATCTTCAGACTGCCTAACTGTTTTGTAAGCTTGCTGAAATGCAGACCAACGATCAGAGCGCCCTGCTTGCCAATATTGGCTAATGGTTAAGCGGTCATTTAATTGCGCAACGGTCATCGGTAGTAATTCAGGATTTTCGGTATTATTAGCAATATTCTTACCGTCAAAGATTAACGTATCCGTCAGACCGACCCTGCTACTCTGTACGACAATACTCTCTAACTTATCGACAGATAAAATGCCCAATTGCTGCTTTAAATTTTCAGATAATTTGTCTGCTGTCAGGTTACTTGGCATCGTTCGTGTAGAGGCTGGTCTATGATCAGCTAAGAACAACCAATTGGTACTGTCTTCATTGGCGGTAGGATATTGCAGCAATGCTGCCGTTATATATGAATCACCCGTTGGCAAAATATATAGTGTCGGTACCGTGACGAATGACTGCTGATTAGCATACACTGTCATTATCAGTAACGTTAATGGTGGCAACATCAACCAACGACTGAGTAAACCCCTTGGCAACAGCCAAGGCAATGCACTTAGCAAAGCCATCGATAGTATCGCGATATTAAATGGTGTATAGAGCCATGCATCCGATAGCGCTGGCAATGACGTCAGCCAACTCATCAAATCGTGTAGATGACCAACTATTGTACTAATAATTACCCAAAGAATATCAGCGATACTCGGCATTAAAAGGTAACATAGTCCTGCTAATAGATTGAGCGGTACAATTACCCAACCAAATAGCCCGATAGCAAATAAATTGATAAAAAGTCCCCATAACGACGCCTTACCAAATAAAAGCAACGTAACGGGTAATAAAGTAAGAAACAGCCAAAACTGTAATTTAAACACACGCTTGATCGTTTGCCAAACACGGTTAGATAGCGCGTTATTGATATGAGTACGCGGCTTATCATTGTATAAATTCGTTACAGCAGTAGTCTGATTCTGATACGACTTATCGTCATACTTAAGCAATAACGCCACTGCAATAAAAGACAGCCAATACCCTGCCTGCCATAATACGTAAGGGTCACCCCAAGCCATCAACACAGCTAGAGCCAATAGCACACGCATCGTACTGATAGGAAGCAATGTTAATCTGACAAATCCAATCGCTAATAACATCCAAGCCGTACGGGCAGCAGGTACGTCAAAACCAGTAAATAGCGCATAAATAAAAGCGGCACCAATCATTACCCACCAGCGCACTTGCCAACGCGGAATACGACGATAAATCGCTGAATAATTACGATCAAACAGCAGTACAACTATGCCTGCCAATACAATAGCTAAAAACAGTACGTGCGTGCCTGAAATAGCGAGCAGGTGTGAGATACCGGCCAGTTGATATAAGTCCTTAGTATCACGATTAATTAAGCTACGATCACCCGTAAGCAGACTTAATGTCACGGCTTTTGCTTGTTGCTCTGCTGTCGATTGCGCTGACCAGTCTTGATAGAAATGCTGTCGTAATCGCCAACGTCCTTGATCGATACGAGTACGAAAGTGCTGAAGATATGAATCAAAGTCTAGCGACTGCTTCGAATATTTTTCATCTCTTATTTTATTGCTGATTTCGTTACTGTTTACCAATATAGGACTAACGGCCAAAATATTTGCAACGCTATCAATATGCCGACCTCGTAACCAGCGATAACTGTCAAAACCAGTAGGGTTATTGACTGCTTGCTCAGAAGTAGCCAATGGCGCCAGTGCTAGGCTCATGAATACCTCATCACCGGGCTGCAAATCGTTTAAGGATGTAAGCTGATTATCATTTGCAGACTTTCTTGGATAGGCGTTAAGTAGGACTCGGTGTTCGCTAACTTTGATATTAATTTCATTGGAATTAACATTGTAATTTCTGCTTAGGCTATTTTTATTTGCATCTAAGTAGTCGGATGTTTTAGTTTCTAATTCTATCGGCGTCAGCTCAGCGACCAATGGAGTGATATTCGTTATTACCGCTACTTGGCGATAACCGCTATCTGTAGCGGCATCATAAACACTGTCGCTCAACCCTTCAATACGCACGAGCGCTTGTACTCGTATCGGAGCAGTTATTTCAGTGGTTTCTGCTTGTTGATGAGTAACTAAAGCTTGCAGTGCACTGCCTATCACCAGCGCAGTCGCTAACAAAGCTAAGACCAAGTATCTAATAATTCGGAAAGGAAGTTTAGTATGACGAGATGCGTTATTAAAGGTACTGTTATCAGCGCTGTGGCTGTCTATCGGGGGTATGTTGAATTGAGCAGAAGCCAACAGAAATATAGCAAATACAATCAGCGTCAACGACAGATTAGACGTACCAACTGTCTCTAGCAAGGATAAGTCAGTTGGCAATATAACATTATCTGCGACTGCCAATACGCCCATCATAACTATAATTATGAGGCTACCAATTAACCAGTACACCAGCACTCCTTGCTTGATGACTTAAATATTATTCGGCCAAATATGGTTACTTACTATAGCAAATGGCACGCGATGCAATAGCATTTATATTTATATTACCCTATACTGAGGCAACGTATTAGATGGTAACTATCTGACACCACTATTCTGTGTGTTCTAACCTTTATCCTACTCACCATATATTACTTTATACCAGCTTCTCAATACCATTGAGTAGACTGTAGTTAATGATTAAAGGCGATCCTGTGCCCCAAAAACGTCTAAAAGACCTACTTCCTACACCTGAGAAAATCTTAGAAAGTCGCACTTTAAAGCTGTTTGCACCGCACTTGGCTGATCCAAGGTTATGGCATTTCAATCGACACAGCCTAAATAAGGCTGTCTATATCGGTGTACTAAGTGCATTTTTTCCGCTGCCAGGACAGATGTTACTGGCACTTATTGGCTCGCTTATTTTTCGTGCCAATGTCCCTATGGCGCTTGGTTTGACATGGATTACTAACCCAGTCACTAGCTTGCCAATCTTTTATGCTGGATACTATATCGGTGCAAAGATCATTGATGCACCTGTGATTAGCTTGCGATTCATCGGTAGAATGATTGCTGATTTTAGCTTATGGGCATTATCAAACGGTGCCAATCCGTTCATTACTTATCGCGGTACAGTATCGCTTGCTGCATTTTGTATCGGGCTAACGATTTTGGCCGTGGTCACCAGTCTTATTTGCGGTTTGGCATTTAAGGCCATTTGGCGTTATAAAACCGTGGCGAGCTGGCAGAAACGTCAGCAGAAACCTTCTGACGAATCTGACAAGTTATAAGGCAATCTATCTTTGTTATACGCTTATAACGCTTACGCCCTAGATAAACTAAGCTAGCGCAGCTTATTCTTCTTTACTGTTCTCTATAGCATTTAAGACTTTGTCAGTGAAATCCCTATCCATCGGTACGATCTCAATGACTTCATCATTTTTGCAGAGCGTATAACGCTTACCTGTCGCGCTGTCTTGAACTTTTAGGTCGTAATCAACCCCAGCCAAAGTGATGGCATCAAATACAGGTGTTAGTAGCTCAGTTTGCGCCTGTCTATCGAGCGTTTCAAACAAAGTTGGATCGATGTAAGGCTTTAACGGCTCATCACCCTCTTCCGCACTGCCAAAAGCCGCAATTGGATTATCATCTTCACGCATTTTACGCATCCTTATAAAATAGATAAGGCGGCTGGCTCACAACCGCTTAATCGCTAGTTTCTATGATATGTTTTTTTAATAATACAACAATAAACCTTTAACGTAACAGTCCTGAAAAACACAAACAGATGGCGTTTCGGTCAATTTCTCGACCTAATATAAAAAATTATTAATACTGTTCCCAATGCCCATTGCGTAGCAACAACTGACGGTCAGCAAGCGCCGCTAAATTGCGGTCGTGCGTCACCATAAGTAGCGCAGTTTGCATGGTGCTTTGTAGCTCTGATAACAGGCCAAAGACGCTTTGCGCATTGTCATAGTCCAAGTTACCTGTTGGCTCATCCGCCAAAATCAGCGATGGCTTAGTCACTAGCGCGCGTGCAATCGCTACACGTTGACGCTCACCACCTGATAGCTCACCTGGTCTATGCATCAGACGATGCTCAAGACCGACATTTTCTAGAATCTCAACCGCTTGCTTACGAGCATCAGTTGTTGATACTTCTGGACGCATCAGCAATGGCATGGCTACGTTTTCGATTGCTGTAAACTCTGCCAACAGGTGGTGAAACTGGTAAATAAAGCCCAAATGCTTGTTACGCATTGCACCGCGCTCAGTTTCATTCATGCTATTTAACAACTGACCATGCAACCAAACCTCACCACTGGTTGGCGTATCTAGACCACCAAGCAAATGTAGCAACGTACTTTTACCTGAACCACTGGTTCCAACGATAGCGATACGCTCACCCGCATGAACAGTCAGATCAAGACCAGTCAATACTTGCGTACTGACCGCGCCTTCATCATATATTTTATTGATATTGGTCGCCTCTAAAATGGCAGACATAGCGCTTCCTTTATTTTATTTATTTCGGTATTTATTTCGATGTTTAGGCGTTTGCGATTACTCATAGCGTAGCGTTTGAGCAGGCTGAATTTTAGCCGCTCGGCGCGCCGGATAAATCGTTGCCAAAAAGCTCAATACAAACGATGCACCTGTAATTAATACCACATCTAACAAACGCAACTGTGATGGCAAGTAATTGACAAAATACGCATCAAACAGGTTCAGACCAAAGGCTTGATTAATAAAGCCTAAAATATCGCTGACCGTAAGCGCAAATATCACACCCAGTATCGTACCAGCAATAGTACCGATAACACCGATGACCACACCTTGTACCATAAAGACTTGCGTAATCAAGCGAGGAGACGCACCAAAAGTTTTTAAGATTGCGATATCTGCTTTTTTATCGGTTACTAGCATGACCAGACTTGAGACAATGTTAAAAGCAGCAACTAAGATAATCAAAAATAGTAATAACCCGACCATGGCTTTTTCCATTTGAATAGCCCCAAACAGATTGCCATGAGTTTGTGTCCAGTCATTTGGATATAGCTTTTCAGGTGCGATAGCAGCCGCTTTTTCCGCAGCTATCGGCGCAGTAAAGATGTCGTTAAGCTTCATGCGTACGCCCTGCGCGCCTTCTGGCAAACGCAGTAATTTTGCCGCATCTCCCATCGGGATAAACGCCATGAGACTGTCTACTTCTGGGCTGATCGTAAAGATACCTGTCAGAGTAAATCGCTTAAATCGCGGTATCACGCCTGCTGGTGATGGCGACGCTTCTGGCAATACCAGCGTCACTTTATCCCCTATTTGCAGACCTAAAGACTGCACCATCTCCTCGCCCAACACGATACTGAAGTCACCACTTTTCAGGGTGTCAATACTACCTTCAATCATATGCTCGTTAATGATGGAGACGTTTTTCTCATATTCAGGCTCGACGCCTGTCACCATGATACCTGCGACCTGACCATTTGATGTCAGCATCCCTTGCAGTTGAATGAATGGTGCCACAGCTGCCACTTCTGGGTCTTCTTTGATCTGATCAGCGAGCTGTTCCCAGTCGCCAATAATTTCTGATGAGACCACAGTAGCCTGCGGTACCATTCCCAAAATACGGGTTTTCAGTTCACGGTCAAAGCCGTTCATCACTGATAGCACCGTAATCAATACGGCAACCCCAAGCGTCAGACCAATCATCGAGATGAGAGATATAAAGGAGATAAAGCCATTACTACGTTCTGCTCGGGTATATCGTAAGCCGATAAATAACGCTAAAGGACGAAACATATTCAAACTCTTTATCTTATCTACGTGCGACTTTATATAGGTTGCATAACGAGCAGTAGTAAATGCATCATACAGTTGCTACTACTCACATATAAATCAAACACAAAAACAGGGGGTCAGACGAGCCAATAACAGCTGTCAAAAGGGAGCTAGTTTGACACAAACTAGCTGATATGTGCCAGTCATTAGCAACAACTGAGAGTATTTTTTACCAAAAAACTGGGTTTTGTTATTATTTTTTATAGGGGGCTTGCTATTAGCTGTACCAATACCTATATATTATATGCTAAAGACAATTGTCATTAACCCCTCATTGAGGTTTCTGATCTTTTACTGGCTAGGCTGCTGACCATCATAAACCAATCATTTAAAATGTTGGATGGTACACAAGCAAATATAGTATTAGATACAAACCTCACGCTGACTTAATTTTGAGTATTTTCATGACCATAAATTATCAATACAAAAACATTCAATCTCCCACCAAGATCACGTTGACCGATGAGCAGTCTGCAGGTCACGCCGATCACTGGCGTATTCTGACCGATGATATGAGTCATGATGTGCCTGAGTGGCTACAAAAAATGATTGAAGTCGCAGCGATGCCTAAAGGCCTGAACAACAACGTTAGTGCAAAAGACAGCTGCCTGCTTTTATCAGAAGATCAGCCTTGCCATATTAATCAAGTGCTCGCGATGAAGGATGGTAAGCCAGAATGCTTTATCAATGCCTATCCTTGTGTCGATAGTCCTTACGGATTGAACTGCAAAATTGAGCGTGTCATCGCTAATGACAACTCGCATGATGCAGTGTTGCGCTTACGTACTGCTGATGGCAGCATTATTTATGCGTTTGATCAACTCTATACGACTAATCGCCATCTCTATCAACGCGACACCTCTTACTATGTGAACTTTAGTGCTTGGGCGCACGAAATTAAGCTAAGCGAGCAAAACGAAGTCATCATGGTCGAAGATCAAGAGTCTATCCGTTATCATCGTGCCTTTAATGACATCGTGGCAGCAAATGACGGAAAAATCCCTGATGATCTGCAAGAGCAAATCAGTGAATGGAAACCTGAAACCAAAGAGCAAATGGCACCTGTTGAGATTAATTTAGGCCATATGTGCGCTTACTTGTTTGGCGATACGCTAGGACAAGAAGATGAAGCTTGGTGTCAGGGGCAAGTGCTTGGCAAGCAAGAAACCGTGTTTAACGGTAAATCTATCATATTGTTTGATGTGGTAACGCTACGTGAGCAAGATGCAGATCCTTTTGTAGTGCGTATCGGTGCGCTTAATACTGCTGAAACTAATAGTATTAAAGTACATGACTACGTTCAAGCGAACGTATGGCTACAAGCAGCGATATACAAAGAAAACCAATCAAATGTGACGCAGCAATCAAAAGCTAGCTAGCCTGTTTGAGAAATCTTCTCTAGCTTTCATGCTTACTTATGTACTTACGCAATAAAAAAGCCCCTAATATGAATTAGGGGCTTTTCTGTGTCTTATGAATTCTTTCAATGCAAAACGTAACGTAAAAATCGTATAGGTATATGATTAAGCCATCGTCGTCATTGATTTGATGCGAGTATATAGCTCTTTTTGCTCTGCGCTTGGACGTGCAGTCTGTACGGCCATTAGCTGTGACATATCGCCTTCGACACGGATTTTGCCACTCATAAACGCACCCATGATTTGGTTGGTATCAAAATCAGTGATGATAGACTGTAGGATATCGCGATCTAATAGCAGCGTCGTCGTTGCATTATCATTTAAGCCACGATGCAGCAAACCATTTGCAAAATTGGCTTCGATAGTTTTATCAGCTTCAGCCACTTTTAGGTTGACGACCATATTGGCAAGTACTGGTGGTAAATTTAACTCACCTGCTTCGTTGCCCATTTTTTCTACTTGCTCAAACCATTCATCTGTCAAAAAAACTGCCATATTATATTATCCTTAATTGATATTCTGTCAGACCAATATCCCTTGAGGCACTATTGGCCTAACTATTAGAATTATTAAAATGATTGCTATCAATAGACCTATGCGATACATAGCCATTAATGACGTTCAGCCTCATTATAAAGGGCGACTTGATAAGAAGTAAAACCTATTTATCGGCTCAGCAATGTTATTGTTACAAAACTTCTTTGCAAGCCTACGCTTATGTCTAGCGAGCGCTTCCCCTATTCAATCAAAATGAGCATCTAGAATAGTGACAAAATTGTGTATAAAATAGAGGAGTAGCACAGCAATAATAAGTTGCTCGCTAACATTTATACCAAAGAGTTTGTATTTTGGCGCATAGTTCTGATGATATTTAATTAGGATTGCGTTACAATACCCTTAAACAGAGTCGGGAGTTTTAACCAAACATTACATAATCGTGTTTTTTGTCAGCCGCCGCTAGCATACATCTATGGTCAATGCGTTTTAATAGCCCTATAGATATGGGTATCTATCTTCATTAGTACAGATTTTTTCGTAATAATTAAGATACATATTTAGCCTTATGAGATGTTTGATGCTCAAAACGGCGCGTCTTCTTATTTACCTTGATGATCTATTAACAATCCTACTATCGATTGACCTTGAGTAAGGTGCATGAAGTGCCTATTTCTATTTATTAGTATTAACTGATAGACAGTAAGGGCCTAAATCGATAGTTAATGACGTCATTGCGCTAAATAAGCCAAAAAACAACATGTGTTGGCACCAGTATAAATATGAATTTGAGAGTATTTATAGTGCAGACAGCATAGATTGTTGGTTAATTCTGTTGATAATTCGGGCTGTAAAGGAATCATCCAATGAGTTTACAAAACACAGCAGTCGCCCCAGTTGACCGTGAGTATGAAATTACTATCGTAAGATTTTTTACGATCATGGCTGTCGTTTGGGGCATCGTCGGCATGAGTCTTGGTGTCTTCATTGCTTCACAGTTAGCATGGCCAGCACTCAACTTTGACATTCCATGGCTGACCTTTAGTCGTTTAAGACCGCTACATACCAATGCGGTCATTTTTGCGTTCGGTGGCTCTGCCCTGTTCGCAACGTCGTATTACATCGTTCAGCGTACCTGTAAAACGCGCTTATTTGCGCCATACTTGGCTTGGTTTACCTTTTGGGGTTGGCAAGCGGTTATCGTATCCGCCGTTATTACCCTTCCTCTAGGTTTGACCTCGACTAAAGAATACGCTGAGCTTGAGTGGCCTATTGATATCTTAATTGCCTTGGTATGGATTTCTTATGCCATCGTCTTTTTTGGTACGCTCATCAAACGTAAGACCTCACATATTTATGTGGCTAACTGGTTCTTTGCCGCCTTCATCATTACGATTGCACTACTACACATCGTAAACAGCATGGCGATTCCTGTTAGTGCGTTCAAATCTTATTCGCTATTTGGCGGTGCAACTGATGCGATGGTGCAGTGGTGGTACGGGCATAACGCGGTAGGTTTTTACTTAACGGCAGCCTTCCTTGGAATGATGTATTATTTCGTTCCTGTACAGATTGGCCGTCCTATCTATTCTTATCGTTTGTCTATCGTTCACTTTTGGGCATTGATTGCTTCATATATGTGGGCCGGTGGTCACCATTTGCATTATTCAGCGCTTCCTGATTGGACGCAGTCTCTTGCTATGGTTTTCTCAATCATCCTATTCGCACCATCTTGGGGTGGTATGATCAACGGTGTACTAACGCTATCAGGTAGTTGGGATAAGCTGCGTACCGATCCGATCATTCGCTTTATGATTGTTGCATTGTCATTCTACGCAATGTCGACGTTCGAAGGCCCAATGATGTCTATCAAAACAGTGAATGCGCTATCGCATAACACGGACTGGACAGTTGGTCACGTACACTCAGGCGCACTTGGCTGGGTTGGTATGATTACTATTGGTTCGCTATACGTACTGTTACCACGTATTTATAACAAACCGAAGATGTACTCTATCAGCTTAATCACCACGCATTTCTGGCTTGCGACTGCAGGAACGATTTTCTATATCGTGTCTATGTGGATCTCAGGTATTGGCCAAGGCATGATGTGGCTGGCTACTAACCCAGACGGTACTTTGGTATATAGCTTCGTTGATACTGTTGAATTCTCGCATTTCCCATATATTGGCCGTGCATTTGGTGGCTTCTTATATGTATCGGGTATGTTTGTAATGGCTTATAACTGCTATAAAACACTCAAAATGCCAGAAGGTAAGCCTGTAGATGTCGCTGATCCAACGGATCATGAACCTAGTGTCGAAAAACCTTCGACAGCTAACGTATAAGGAGCGATCATGGCTGGTACACCGCATGAAATTATTGAAAAAAATACAGGCTTGTTAGTCATTGGTATCGTGATTGCTATTAGTTTTGCAACGCTAGTTGAAATCGTGCCATTGATCTATGACAACAAGGGTCCTGAAGAAGGTGGGGTGAACGCTCCCCTTCCTGCTATGGAGCCTTGGACAGCGCTTGAATTTGAAGGTCGTGATATTTATATCCGTGAAGGATGTCACGTTTGTCATACTCAAATGGTTCGCCCATTACGTGCAGAAGTTGAACGTTATGGACCATATTCACGTGCCGCCGAGTCGACGTGGGATCATCCATTCTTATGGGGATCGAAACGTACTGGACCAGATTTAGCACGTGTTGGTGGCCGTTATTCTGAAGATTGGCAAAAGCAACATTTGATCAATCCACGTTCGCTAGTGCCTGAATCAGTTATGCCAGGTTTCCCTTGGTTGGCGACTAACGAAGTAGATGGCGAAAACATTCAAGCTAAAATGCGTCTATTCCGCGATCGCTTCGGTGTTCCTTATACTGAAGAAGACATTGAAGGCGCTCCAGATGCAGTGCTTGGCGCTACTGAGCTTGACGCTTTGGTCGCCTATCTACAGCAGTTAGGTACCGCAATGGAAGGACAGCGCTAATGGGTATTGGTGAATTACAAACAATTGCGACCGTTTCTGCCTTTATTGCCTTCGTAGGCGTTGCATGGTGGGCGTATTCGCCAAAAAACAAAAAACGCTTCGAAGAAGATGCACAACTTGCGCTTGATGACGAGGATATAAAATCTCTGTCTGAAGAGCAGCGCAATAAGGATAAATGATGACATTTTTTTGGAGTTCTTGGATCACGCTAATCAGTTTCGGTTGCTGGCTTTTTATTCTTGGCGTTCTGTTGTTTGTACTAAAATACAAACCAGACGTTGAGGAAGACGGTACTACTGGTCATGAATACGATGGTATCCGAGAATACGACAAGCCGCTTCCTAAATGGTGGTTGGTGATATTTTTTGGCTCGATCGTTTGGGGTGTGGCGTACTGGGTATTCTTTCCAGCTATGTTCCCGAAACACTGGGAAGGTATCGCCACCGTAGAAGTTGACGGTGAGACTGTACCGTGGACCTCTAAAAACGAGTTGTTCAGTGAGCTTGAAAGTAACAACAAAGTATTTACCGACAACTTTGAAAAAAGCATTCTGGTAAAAGCAGATGCTGCAGGTGCGACTGCAACATTGGGTACGCTAAATGAGCTACAAGCGACCATGCGTCGTAGCGAAAACCCACCAGCAGATCTACAGACTAAAATTGACGAAAAAGTTGCAGAACTTGCTCCTTACGTCGAAAAACTGTCTGAAAATCCAAATGCTTTAAAAGTTGGTAGCCGTTTGTTCTTACAGAACTGTTCTGTATGTCATGGCTCTAACGCGAAAGGTGCAACAGGCTACCCTAACCTAACCGATAATGATTGGTTATATGGTGGCGAAGCTAGCAACATCCTGACCACGCTACACAATGGTCGTATCGGCGGTATGCCTGCTTGGCGCGATCAGATCGGTGAAGACGGTGTACGTGCAGCTTCTGAGTATGTATTGTCACTATCTTCAAATAACGGTAGTAAGAGTAACGGTGAACTTGATCAAACTTTGGTTAATCAAGGCGAAGCTATCTTTAAGCAACAGTGTGCACTATGTCACTCTGAAAGCGGTAAAGGTATGATTTCAGCTGGTGCACCGAACTTGACTGATAATATCTGGTTGTATGGCGGTGAGCGTGAGACTGTACGTAATACACTACGTTATGGCCGTGCTGGCGTTATGCCTCAGTGGGAAACTAAGCTAGGTAATGAGCGTATCATGCTACTTGCTGCTTATATCTACTCACTATCAGATAAAACAGGAAAATCACCTGAAGCAGCACCAGTTACTGCTGCAGCTACTCAGCCTGTAGCAACTGAAGAAGCAACTGCTAACTAAGACGTTGTTACTGTACTGAATATGGACGAGATTTAATGAAGGGAGAACTGTTATTGCAGTTCTCCCTTTTGCGTATAGCGGTATTGATTTTTATTTAGAAATGTCAATGATAAGCGGCTATAAACACTAGAAAACGTTCTCATATATTCGTTGCTTTTTACGATTATCACCCCATTATTAGTAGGGAGAATGTTAGAATAGCTATTTTTTTAAATAGTCTATTGGTCATGGCTTTATATCGCTCTGACTCAATCACATAACAAGATAGTCAACTTCACATAAATTAGATGCAGGTTTGTTTAGTCTACTATTTGTAGTACCTTCACTCCCCTTTGCTTGTATCAAGGTTATGTTGAACCGACTATATTTACAATCGATCATTTGGTAAGCAGATTAGAAGATTTTCTATTGCATTTTCTATCCGCTATTTACTGACATTGATAACATCATACACTCATATACCTCGACGCTAGAGGTGTTTGTTCATCATGCCAGCAGACTGATTCTTTTTTTAAAGAGGCACGTTTATGTCAGCACAACAACCCAATAAAATTCCTGTACAACAAGTCGATCTTGATGCAACCAAGCATCGTGTTCACCCAAGGTTTGTCACAGGTTTTTATCAAAATATTCGTGTCATCACGATGTATGCTCTTTTGGCGGCTTTTTTACTTTTGCCATGGCTGCGCTATAATGATAGACAAGCGATATGGTTTGATGTGCCATCTCAGCATTACTATATTTTTGGCATGACGTTTTTGACGCAAGATTTTTATTTTATTGCTGCATTTGCCATTATTGCCGCGTTTACGCTGTTTATGGTGACGGTATATGCAGGGCGGGTTTGGTGTGGTTATGCTTGTCCTCAAACGATATGGACGCATCTATACCAATATGTTGAAAAATGGGTAATTGGCGATCGTAATAAACGCATCAAGTTTGATAAAGCACCGTTAAGTGCGAGCAAAGTGTTCAAACGCACGGTTGTGTATTTAATTTGGTTTTTGCTTTCTGTGATTACAGCAGCGACCTTTGTTAGTTATGTGGCAGGGACGGATTCTCTATATCATAGCTGGCAGTCAATAGGAGTGATTCCATTCCCTGATTGGCCAACGTGGGTATGGGTCTCAATGTTTATCTTCACCTTTGCTACTTATGCCAATGCAGGCTATATGCGTGAGCAGATGTGTGTACAGATTTGTCCTTATGGCCGCTTTCAAAGTGTGATGTTTGATAAAGACACATTGATCGTATCTTATGATTATGAACGCGGTGAGCCGCGCGGCGCTCGTAAAAAAGGTACAAATCCAGAGCACTTAGGCGACTGCATTGAATGTACCATGTGCGTGCAGGTCTGCCCTACTGGTATCGATATTCGTGATGGGTTACAAGTTGCCTGTATCCAGTGTGCGGCTTGTATCGATGCCTGTAATGAAGTGATGGACAAGGTCGGCTATCCGCGTGGACTGATTCGTTATACGACCGAACGTCAGCTGGCAGAAAAAGAGCCAAGCCGCGTACTGCGCCCACGACTATTTGCTTACTTAACATTGTTGGCTGTACTATGTGGCGGCGTTATATATGCGTTAACCGATCGCGTGCCACTGGAAATTGATATCCGCCGTGACCGTAATCAGTTATCGTCTATCAACAATCAAGGCATGATTGAAAATAGCTATATCGTTAAGCTAACCAATAAGACGCAGGATGCTCATACCTACACGATAACACTAGCACCGCAAAAAGGGCTGAGCTTAGAGCTACGCTTTAATGATGTACCATTAGAAGCGGGCGAAAGCTTTGATATGCCAGTCAGTATTTATGGTGATCCTGATGTGATAGAGTTTGGCCAAACGCCTGTCACGCTAAATGTGAGCAGCGAAAATGGCAAGTATAAGGTAAGCAAACAAAATATCTTTACGACCCAAGGTCAGTAAACAATTAATATGTTCATTGTCTAATTTCATGTATGTCATTCGGTAGTCTGTAACTAGTACACTAAGTAAATAACTAATTGTTCTAGCAAAAGACTATCGGATAAACGTTTTATCATTAAACTGGCAGCGCTTAGCCGCCAAATTATCCGTTGATACCATTTATAGATGTCTAATGAACAGCTATCTATTAAATGCGTATCTGATGCATAGGTATTTTATGTCTACTCCAGCACCGAACTTTAAACATCAAGATAAGCAGCCATGGTATAAAAATTACATGGTCGTTATCTTTGTGATTGGCATGCCTGCTGCGGTCGTGATCGCTTGTATTTGGTTTGTTTATTACTCTTACCAGATCCGTGATAGCGTGGTACGTGACGACTGGTATATGGATGGCAAAACGCTCTATCATGATGTGTCTCGTGACAAGCTCACGTATGATTTAGACTTGCATGGACAAATGCAGTTTGCAGAAAATGGCGATATTGTGTTTTATCTCAACTACCCTGAGCAAAGCGTGCAGTCAGGCAAGCTGTTAAATGGTACGCCACTTACTTATCCTGATACGTTGGAGCTTTCTATTTCTCATGCAACGGATATCAAAAAAGACCGCGACGTTGTCCTTAAGCATGTTGAGGGCAATAAATACAGCGCACAAGTCGATATTGATCCTGTAAAAGCCAAGTATTACCTTCAGGTTAGCAATGACGGTAAAGATGATTGGCGTATGCAAGACGTCGCAAAATTGCCGCGCTCAAAGATCAGCTTTGACCCACTACCCGTTTTTGCTAAGAGTTAATACTGTTAGTAGCATCCAGACATAAAAAAACCAGCCGCTCGTCAGAGATCGGCTGGTTTTTTTTGAGCTATTTAATATTCTACTAATGAATAAATACGGTTTAATCTCGCACTAATTTATAAACTACTAAATCACTGGGTTAATCGTTGGAATTTTCTGTGCTTTACGCTCTTTCTGCGCGGCTTTATCCGTCTCTGTCGAATAAGGCTTGTCACTAGCGAACTTAGGATTGAACGTTTGCGTCCTTGGTGATACAGGCAAACCAATCTCAGCCAAACTATCTGTCTGACCGGCTTGAATATTGTCACCTTCAAATAAACGCTCATCATTATCACGATCAAGACTGAGTGTTTCAAAATCAAACAACTCGCGATCAGCTAATTGTGATGGCGCAACGTTTTGCATGGCTTTAAAGATAGAAGCCAAACGCTGCGGATGAGCATCATCCCATTCACGCAGCATATCGTTGATAATGGCGCGTTGTAGATTGGTCTGGCTACCACACAGGTTACAAGGAATGATTGGGAATTCCTTTAATTTGGCATATTCAATGATGTCTTTTTCTTCGACATAGGCCAATGGGCGAATCAGCATATTTTGCTTGTCATCGCTCAGCAGTTTGGGCGGCATAGATTTGAGCGCGCCGCCATGGAATAAGTTCAAAAAGAAGGTCGCCAACATATCATCACGATGATGGCCAAGGGCAATCTTAGTCGCGCCAATTTGTTTGGCAAAGCCATATAGTGAACCGCGGCGCAGACGAGAGCACGCTGAGCAATAGGTCTTACCTTCTGGCACCACGCTTTTGACGATGCTATAGGTGTCTTTTTCTAAAATATAGTGGGCAATGCCCTGCTCGTTTAGATACGCAGGTAAAATATCTTCTGGATAGCCTGGCTGCTTCTGATCGAGATTCACCGCGACGATATCAAAATGAATTGGTGCAATGCGTTTTAGCAGCAATAAAATATCAAGTAAGGTATAGCTGTCTTTACCACCCGAAACACAGACCATCACCACATCGCCATCTTCGATCATATTAAAATCGCGGATTGCCCAAGAAACTTGGCGACGCAGCTTCTTTTGTAGTTTACGAAAGTACGCTGATTCGGCAGGTGCTTGCGCATCGGCAAACTGCTCATCAATCATGTCCTCATCACTGCCATCTTCAGAGACATCATCGTACTCTCTGCTATCAGTATCGGTGTCTAAAGCCTGACTATCAAAGCTCATTGCATCAGATACATCATCAGCTTGAGAAGGAATATTTGGCGTAAATAAGGTTGCTGCGGTCATAAGTTACTCAATATCTTTATAAGGGTGATTTTACTATAAAGCGATTTGCGATAAAGCTTTTAAAGCATTATCACCGATGTCATGTGACTGATACTTTAAAAGCTGCGATTATAACAAATATTGCTAACAGATTGAAAAGATGACAGTAATACCGACTTTATTTTATTGCAGTGCTATGTGAACTAGCTTTGGCAGCTTAGTGACGGGTGATTGGTCGCTTCGTGGTTCTGTAGTAGACGTATTTTTGCTAAAATAGCCGTTTTCGTAAACCAATAATAGATACCACTATGACTAACGTTACTTTGCAAAACACCCCCAATCAAGTATCAGACGCTGATTTAGCTGCTCTTACCAAAAGCCAAAATGCGGTTGTCCTTTTATCTGGCGGTCTCGATTCGGTGACTTGCTTATATTGGGCAAAAGCGCGCTATGCATCAGTGACAGCAGTCAGCTTTAACTATGGTCAACGTCATAATAGCGAACTTGTCGCCGCAAAGACCATCGCTGAGACAGCAGGCGTCAATCATAGAATCATCGATATTGATATCGCACAACTGGGTGGCTCTTCATTGACAGACCACAGTATGATCGTGCCGGATGGTGATTCGGACAAATTCCCTAGCAAAAAACGCGACGAAATCGATAACGACGCTATCCCAAATACCTATGTGCCTGCGCGCAATACTATTTTCTTATCATACGCGTTAGCAGTCGCCGAAGTCGCTGATGCCAATCATATTGTCATCGGTGTCAGCTCAGTTGACTATTCTGGCTATCCTGATTGTCGCCCAGAGTATATAGCTGCCTTTGAACATATGGCCAACCTTGCGACAAAAGCAGGCGTTACTGGTCATCGCTTATCGATTCAAACGCCATTGCAGCAATTGTCAAAAGCACAAACTATCGAGCTTGGTCTATCATTAGGTGTCGATTACGGACAGACGATTTCTTGTTATCGTGCAGATGCCAACGGTCTTGCTTGCGGCGTTTGTGATAGCTGCGCATTACGTCGTCAGGGCTTCGCCCAAGCTGGCGTCACCGACCCTACTCATTATCAGTCTTAATTAATTTTAGTCAGTCCTATATAAGTTGGGTACGGTACAAGGCGCGCTTAGTCTACTACTTGTATTACGTCTACTCGCCTATCTTGTACCCAAAACATATTAAGACAACTATGTATTAACGCTAAATGCTGCGCGGAATGACCATACCTATCAACATTCGTGCAACATTCGCTTGCATTAACACAGCACGTCGTTCTTGTATTCTAATCGACATACTTGCTATCGTATGAACGATTATATTTATCGAAAGATGTACACGACGATATCGGTCACTCATATATTGATGAGTTGACTTTGCATTGAGCAAAAGATAAAAAATTGACGCTACCCGTAAGAGGAAATTTATGAAGTTGTTGCCAGTACTACCCCTAGCCTTAGCGGCCCTGTTTGCCATGCCACAAGCCAACGCTGCTGACATTAAGCAAGACAATATTAATTCATGTGTCAATGGCGCAGTCAAATACAAAGTCGCTGACAAAAGCAACGCAACCAAACTATGTAACTGTACTATTGGCGTGCGCAGCAACATGACTATCGGTCAAATGTGGGAAATCGAAAGCTACGCACAAGATAAGAAAGACCCTTCTAATCTGCCATATGTGAAAGCGATGCAAAAAGATTTGCAGCAGTGCACCGTTGGCTTGGATTTGAAGAAGCCACAAAAACCTGCTTAACTTCTAATCGTTTGATGTACAAAAGACTGGCCATTGCCAGTCTTTTTTGTTGCCAATGAATGGGCAAAGTGTAAAACTGATTATTTATTTCTACTAATCTGCCTATAATAAGAACACTATAAATAGAACCATCATTAAACCAATACACATAACTAAAACTAATAAGGATTTTATAATGGCCAAGCCAACGACAGAAACCATTCACCTACCTGATTTTCCAGTAACCATAGTACGCAAGCTTGCTGGCAACTTTATTCATGATGAAATCAATCTAAAAGAAATGGTCGCCAATACCGATAAAGGCCTTATTCTCTATTTTTATCCCAAAGACAATACGCCAGGCTGCACCACACAGGCAACAGATTTTACTTCGTACCTTCATGACTTCGATGAGCTGGGCTACGACATTATTGGCGTCTCTCGTGATAGTGTTGAATCTCATGAAAAATTTATCGACAAATATGACTTGCAGATTCCACTCATCAGTGACGCTGATGAAAAACTATGCCAGTATTTTGACGTTATCAAAGAAAAAAATATGTACGGCAAAGTTACGCTAGGCCTTGTACGTTCGGCATTTGTATTCAATAAAAACAGTGAACTGACTCATGCCCAGCGTAACCTACGTGCCAAAGACTATACCAGTCGCTTACTGACTATATTGGCGCCATAATTCCTGGTTATGTAATTAGGTCAGTATTATTGACGTTATAGTTAAATCAGCATTGATCATAAGAACCATAAAAACCGAATAAAAAAATATAAGCCAAGCATTCAATCTATTACTGAATATAACCTTGCCCCTATTAGAGAATAATATGAATAAACAATCTGACACGACTACCGACGATACGTCGAAAGAAGTCACGCGCAAAGTATCTGTCGCTATTATTGGTGCGGGTACCGCAGGTCAAAACGCTTTTCGCCAAGCAAGTAAAATCAAAGATGACGTGGTCATTATTAATGAAGGATTTTGGACCACGACCTGTATTGCGGTCGGCTGTATGCCTAGTAAGCTGTTAATTGCAGCTGCGGATCGCGCACATGACGCCAACCATTCTGATGAATTTGGTATCCATGCGTCCGCGAAAATCGATGGCAAACGAGTCATGGAGCGTGTGCGTGACGAACGCAGTCATTTTGCCAGCTACATCAAAAGACAAGTAGACAGCTGGCCTGACCATAAGAAAATCGACGGTCGTGCTCGTATCAATGAACAAGGGCTAATCGAGGTCAGTGGTGAGCTAATTGCTGCTGAGCAAATCATTGTCGCCACCGGTAGCTCGCCGTTTATTCCTGATGGGTGGGCGGATAAGCTTGGTGATACCATGCTCACGTCTGATAGTGTCTTTGAGCTTGAAGATTTGCCAAAAACGATGGCTGTCGTCGGTGCTGGTGCTATCGGTCTAGAGCTTGCGCAAGCGTTTACACGTTTAGGTGTAGAAGTCACGCTGCTAAACCGTGCCACACAAGTGGCTGGTCTAAAAGATGATGATATTAATAACAAGGCCATGGATTGCTTAAGTCATGAATTAACCATGCATCTAGGCAGCGAAATTACCGATGTAGGCACAAAAGCAGATGAAGGTAATAAAAGTGCATTTATCGAGTATGAAGATAGTGCTAGTGAGTCTCAGCAATGGCAAGGTGAGTACGTCTTAGTTGCTACTGGTCGTCGCAACAATATTAAGCAGCTAGGTGTCGAAAACTTAGGTGTTGAGCTAGACGATAAGAACCGTCCAAAAGATTTAAGTAAAAAAACAGGTCAGATTGGCGACTTAAACGTCTATATCGTTGGTGATGCCAATGCTAATATTCCGTTATTGCATGTGGCCAGCGATGAAGGCTATAGTGCAGGTAGCATGGTCTGCGAAAATACAGAAGCGGCCTATATTCGCCCACCTGCGACGCCGTTTTCTATCGTATTTTGCTCACCGCAAATCGTCAATGTTGGTATGTCGCTACCAGAGATTCAAAAAGATTCAGAACTCGAATTTGTTATCGGTAGCGTAAGCTTTGATAATCAAGGACGTAGCCGTGTAATGGGTGTCAACTGCGGTTTGCTACATATCTATGGCTGCAAAAAGACAGATAGAATTTTAGGCGCCAGTATGGTCGGTCCTGATGCTGAATATATCGGTCATATACTTGCTACAGCGATTACCAATGATTTGAGTATTAAAGATATGCTCGACACCCCTTTTTATCATCCGACGATACTAGAGGGACTACGTACGGCGTTACGTGATGTGCAGTATAAAATGGAGATACCTTTCCAATCTCTAGATGCCCAAACGGATAATTCTTAATCGACCCTTTAGCTAAGTCCTCAAGTTAGCAATGCTTTCAATTTGGTAGTAATTAGTTTTAAGCTTTACTTTATTTGATTGCTTTGACAACTTGAGGTAATTTATAAATATATATTCGTTTAAAACTTTTTGTACAAATACATCCTGCATGGACGAAAAAATGCCAATCGCTAGTGTTACCGACTTTTTTGAAGAGATCATTCGCGACTTACATACTAGCCTATATCTTGCTCTCGGCGGCTCTATAGATGAAGAGTCACTTAATTGGTCCTCTCAAGCAGTAGAACTGGCGAGCACTGGCATCAAAATCCTAATACTGCTTGCGGTATTGGGATTTTTTTATTGGTTGGCCAACTATATCCTTAGACAAAGCCGTGCCAAAATTCGATTAAATGAGCGCCGCACCAAGATTGTCCGTTCAGTTTTGCGCTATGTCTGGATTGTCGCCAGTCTGATAGCGATTATGAGTCAGATAAACTTTGAGCCAGAAACCATCAAAGCCACCGCGAAGGCAAGCACTTGGGCAGGTATCTATTACGTACTTTGGGCATCATCAGGACAAATCATTCACAGAGTCCTGCAGCATTATGGTCTCAATGCTTCCATAGAGCAGCTACTCAAAAATATTTTATCTGTACTACTATTGGTACTCGGGCTTGCCAGCGTCATGGCTCAATTTGGCTTTGACATCGTATCGTTAGTGGCGGGTTTGGGTATTGTTGGTTTGGCGGTTGGTTTCGCCGCTCAGTCTACCCTTGCTAATTTTATCGCTGGTATCACCATTCTGCTTGAGCAGTCTTTTCAAGTCGGTGATTGGATTCATATCAATGATAATGAAGGGCGGGTGGTACTCATCGCGTTACGCACCACTCATATTCTCACTCGAGACAATATCACTGTCATTATCCCGAACTCCAATGTTGCCTCATCAGAAGTCATCAACCTGACTTCCAAGAACTTTATCCGTTTTGATATTCGTGTACGTATCGCGTTCGAAGATGATATTGAGACAGCTCGCAAGGAAATCTTGCAAGTACTCAGCGATACCGATGCGGTGCTTAATCGTCCTGAGACTTCAGCGACTGTGGCAGAAATTGGTGAGTACGGGGTGTTCTTTATCGTACGCTTTTGGGTCAAACCAGCAGCCGTTGCCCGCATACCCAAAATCAAAGAAGTGCTGCAAGAAGAGATTAAAGTCGCATTTGATGCGGCTAACATCTCTACGCCCTATCCGCATATGCGATTGCTGATGCCAAAAGATGTCGACTACCCTATTGCAACCAAACCCTTTGCGACCACCACTCAAATCGTTCCAGAGGAATTACCATTGACGAAGGGTAAGTAAAGAATTTATTGTCACGTATTTAACTATCACATCTTAAAATCTTAAACACGGCTACTTTGAACCATCCTACTGTGAATTATGGTAAAATTGCCGGTTACACCGATTATCTTATTATTTGCTTTTTTGTCAATTTAGCCCACAGGTACCCGTATGACCGAACAAACCGCGCCCGCATCTCTAACAGCAGCTTCACCAGAGTTGTCGCTTGATCTTATTATTACCTGTGCCGATGGGCTTGAGGCACCACTGCAGACTGAGCTAACCAGCTTTGGCATTGACAGCGAAATCAAAAGTACCGGCCGTCTAGCTGTTACTGGTGGCTTACGTGAGCTATATACTATCTGCCTATGGTCACGCGTGGCCTCGCGGGTATTGATGCTGATTAAACGTAAAAACATCAATGCAGAATACGATGTCGCAGAGCAGCTATATGGCTTGGCAAAATCGGTCAACTGGACTGAGCAATTTAGCTTGGAGCAAACCTTTGCTATTCGTCTGTCTGTCGATAAGCGTGTCGCTGTCAGTCAGCAATTTGCCATGCTACGTATCAAAGATGCGATTGCCGATACCTTTAACGAAGTTTACGACAGCCGTCCTAACGTCGACAGCAAAAACCCAGACTTCTCTGTTTTTGCAACTATCAATGACAAGCAAGCTGAGTTATATTTAGATTTATCAGGTACCAGTTTGCATCGCCGTGGTTACCGTGTGGCCATGACAGAAGCACCACTAAAAGAAAACTTAGCAGCTGCCCTACTCTATAGTGCTGGTTGGCACAAGAAAAACGAAGCTGGCGATGCACCTTTCTATAATGCGTTAATCGACCCAATGTGCGGCTCTGGAACTTTCCTTATTGAAGCGCTATTGATGCATTGCGACTATGCCGTGGGTATCGACAAAGCGGCCAATCAATTTGGCTTTTACCAGTGGCAGCATCATGATGAGACGCTATGGCAAGAGATGATCGATGATGCTCAAACACGTTTCCGCGAAGCATTAGAGATTGCCAACGAGCAGCCTGATACGTTGCCACTTATGCTAGGCTTTGATGCTGATAGTGGTGCGATTCTTGCCACAGAAAAGAACTTAATTGCCGCAGGTCTACAGGACATTTTACCGCTACTCGATATCGAACATCGTGCGCTTGACCAACTCAGCAACGTGCTCAAGCCATTGGTTAATGATGGTCGATTGAGCAATCCTTTGGTCATTACCAACCCACCATATGGTGAGCGTTTGGGTGATGAGGAAATGATTAAGCCGTTGTATCAAGCGATTGGGCTGATATTGCAAGACAGCTTTGCTGGTAGTGGCATTGACCCGATGCTTGGCATATTGGCCTCTCATGTTGAACAAGTAGATATTCTACCGATTAAAGAACCAAAAACCTTACGCTGTCATAATGGTGCTATCACCGTCTATTTCCGCTACGGAACGCTTATCGCTGGGCAAACGGGCAATCTTGTTAGTCGTTTTGAGAAACGCGAGATCGAAGTAGAAGATGGTCAAGACTTTATTAATCGTCTGCAAAAAAACCTTGCTAAACTCAAGAAACTGGCCAAAAAAGACAATGTAAGCAACGTTCGTGTTTACGATGCTGATTTACCTGATTTCAAAGTCGCGATCGACTTATACGGTGATTATGCGCATGTGCAAGAATATGCGCCGCCAAAGACCATCCCACCTGAAACTGCAAAGAAACGCTTTAACTTGGCATTGATGGGTATCCGTGAAGTCTTTGATATTAACCGTGAACAGATCTTTATCAAAACGCGTGCTCGTCAGTCTGGTAACGATCAGTACAGCAAGCAGAACACCACAGAAAAACGTGGCAAGTTTCATGTTGCGCGCGAAGATGGTGCCTACCTGTATGTCAACTTTACAGATTATTTAGATACTGGTCTGTTTATCGATCACCGTAATATGCGTGCTCGTATCAAAGATAACAGTCGCGGTAAAGCAGTACTTAACCTGTTCGCTTATACTTGTACCGCAAGTGTGCATGCAGCGCTTGCTGGTGCGAAAAAAGTCACTAGCGTCGATTTGTCACAGAACTATCTAGATTGGGGCAAACAAAACTTTGTCTTGAACGGTTTGGACGTTAGCCGCAATAAATACCAATTCGTTGCTGCCGATATCTTTGAGTGGATTAAAGACAATACCGAACAGTTCGATGTTATCTTTATTGATCCGCCGACTTTCTCAAACTCTAAAAAATTCCAAGGTACTTTTGATGTGCAACGTGATCATGCTGCATTGATTAATCGTGCGATGAACCGTCTAACCTCTGATGGTGTCTTGTACTTTTCTAACAACTTTACGCGTTTTGAGTTAGATGAGCAGTTGACTCAGCGTTATGACATCATTGATATCACGCAAAAAACCATTGGCTTTGATTTCAATATCAAAAAGCCGATTCATCAAAGCTTTGAGATTCGTCATCGTCAAAGTCTATAATTCGAAGTTTTAAATTTAAAGCTTAGAATCTAAAGTCCGTAAACAGGATTTTGATAAATAAGACTATAGATTTATAAGGGCAATATAAGTACCTGAAACTTCTGTTTTTTGCCGAATGTATATGAAATATAACAATGGCCCAATCAGCTTTGATTGGGCCATTTTTTGTTGCTATGATAGAGCGTTACTAGGCGATAGATTTGCGCAGTTATTGCGTAAGCATCGCCTTTTTTCGATGACCTTATAAAACCACTAACGTCTAATAAAAAGGATAACACCATGGCTTTATCACTTAATAAAGGCGGTAATTTATCGCTAACGAAAACTGACCCAAATTTAACCAAGCTACTTATCGGTCTTGGCTGGGATGAGCGCGCCACCTCTGGTGCTGAGTTCGATCTCGATGCTAGCGTTTTTTTGCTAAATGGCGCGGGTAAAGTACGCGGTGATCACGACTTTATCTTTTACAATCAGCTGAAGTCTGACAATGGCGCTGTTGAGCATACTGGTGACAACCGTACTGGCGAAGGCGACGGTGATGATGAAGTTATCAAAGTAAATCTCACTCAAGTACCTGCAGATGTAGATAAAGTAGTCGTGACAGTGACTATTCATGACGCGGCTGCGCGTAGCCAGAACTTTGGTCAGGTCGCAAACGCCTTTATCCGTGTTGTCAATGAAGAAACAGGCACTGAAGTCGTACGTTTTGATCTAGCAGAAGACTACTCTGTAGAGACAGCGATGGTGTTTGGCGAAGTATATCGTCACAACGGCGAATGGAAATTCCGTGCTGTTGGTCAAGGCTATTCGGGCGGCTTGCAAGCGATGTGTCAGCAATACGGTGTTGATATCTAAAACCATTATTTACTGGTATTTAGTCAGTTATTAGTCACCGTCATCACGTCCAAAATAGCAAACCGCCATCGTTGCAAATAGTCACAATTTTTAATGGCCAAATGACTAGTAATGCTTTACGTTTCGTTTAAAATTATGCATAAAAAGTGGTTAGTAATAACCGCTTTTTTGCGGTTCATGCCTATACTAGGTAGACCTTAGCTTTACGCAACCATACAGGATGTGTCATGAGACATTTTTATTTAGACTTTATCTTTACCGCAATTGCTTTGGCAATAGCAGCATGGTGGGGATATTCACATGGCGGTATGGGTGGCATGATAGCCACTCTTTCTATTACCGCTATTTTGGCCGTCATGGAGATTTCATTATCTTTTGATAATGCGGTGGTCAATGCTTCAGTCCTCAAGGGCTGGGACGAATTTTGGAAAAAGATATTTTTAACCGTTGGTATCCTAATCGCCGTATTCGGTATGCGATTGGTCTTCCCTATTGTCATCGTCGCGGTTACTGCCGACCTTGGTATGATGGAAGTCATCAACTTGGCTTTATATAGCCCTGAAGAGTACTCAGCAAGACTGATGGCGCACCATGCAGAAATCTCAGCATTTGGTGGTATCTTCTTACTATTGGTATTCTTGAATTTTATTTTTGATGACAAAGAAGTACATTGGTTTGACTGGCTTGAGAGCCGTTTAGCCAAGCTAGGTAAAGTCGATGCCATGAGCGTATTTGTAGCGCTTATCGTCTTGATGATTGCGGTATCGTGGGCTAATGCAGAGCAGTCAAGCGCTGTCCTAATCGCAGGTGTTTGGGGTATCTTGGTTTATCTGGGCGTACAGGTTGTATCAGGTATGCTCGAGGGCGATCTGGAAGAAGACCTAGAAAACGAAGAAAATGGTTCGGGCGCTGCGGCAACCAGTGCCATTATGAAGGGCGGTATCATTGGTTTCTTATACTTAGAAGTCCTAGATGCTTCATTCAGTTTCGATGGTGTGATTGGCGCATTTGCAATCACCAATGACGTGATTGTTATTATGTTAGGTCTTGCGATTGGTGCGATGTTCGTACGTTCGATGACTATCTTCTTGGTAGACAAAGGCACGCTTGACGAGTTCATCTATCTTGAGCATGGCGCACATTATGCAATCGGCGCATTGGCACTGATTATGCTATTGTCAGTGAAGTTCCACGTGCCAGAGATTATCACTGGTCTGATTGGTATTGCCTTTATTGGTTGGGCGCTGCTAGCGTCACTTCAGCATCGTAAAGCTGAGAAAGCCAGCTTAAACTAAGGCATGTTCTCAGTGTAATCTGTATCTAGTTATACATCTAAGCAGGTCATATCATCAGGTATGGCCTGTTTTTTTGTCATACTGTTTTTGCCACCCTATCAGGTCATATCAAAGCCCCAACATATCGAAATAACCAATAATTGAGACAATCAATGGTTAAAATTACGTTTGCCCTGTTACTATTACCCTATCTTCAGTTAAAATCCTCATCCTTAAATAAATTGTCGAAAAAAGACCCTATAAACGATATGCAAAAAATTCTTGATGATATTGCCGCAGAGATGGCAAGAGAAACTGACCGCGGCAAAGTAGCAGATTATATCCCGCAATTGGCTCATGTCGATCCGAACCAGTTCGGTATAGCTGTAGCGACTCCTGATGGGCATATGTATGCAGCAGGTGATGCAAGCACTCTGTTTTCCATCCAAAGTATCTCTAAAATATTTACCTTGACCATTGGTCTTGGCAAGCTAGGCGATACACTTTGGACACACGTCGGACGCGAACCATCTGGCGATCCTTTTAATTCAATTGTGATGCTCGAGCATGAGTCTGGCCGCCCACGTAATCCTTTTATCAATGCTGGGGCAATCGCAGTTGTCGACGCCATCATGATGGGACATGAGCCAAAAGAAACACTGGGTGAAATCCTGCAGTTTGTTCACCTCATTGCAGATGATGAGTCAATTCGCTTTGATCATAAAGTAGCGGCTTCTGAGATGGCGCACAAGGACCGAAATGCCTCTCTGGCGCACTTTATGAAATCCTTTGGTCGTTTAAGACACGATGTGGATAATGTATTAGGTACGTATTTTCATCAGTGCTCAATTGCAATGAACTGCCAACAGTTGGCCAGTGCTGGTCTGTACTTAGTGTCTAATGGAGTTGATAAGCACTCAGGAGTACGCGTAATCAATGAAAAACGAGCACGCCGTATTAACTCGTTGATGATGATGTGTGGTCATTATGATGGTTCTGGCGAATTTGCTTACCGCGTGGGTTTGCCAGGCAAAAGCGGCGTTGGTGGCGGTATTTTGACGATAGCACCTGGTAAAGGTTCTATCGCGGTTTGGTCACCAGGGCTTGATCATGTAGGTAACTCTAAGCTTGGACTAAAAGCACTAGAGCGCTTCGTACAAAAAACTGGCTGGTCAGTTTTTGCAGAATAAGAGATACATGTATATTTATCTAAATAGGTTTTTTATATAATGCCATACTCTCATACTAGCTGCGAAGCATACCTAAGCCATGAGTTGGTTTATTATAAGCACATATAGTCAGTCGGTGCTTTTTAAAGCGATTGTTTTATCTAAGCTATCTTTGTGCTAAATCCCTTTTGTATGAAACATTACTTTTCATAACAATATCTTAACGACTATTGCTAAGTTGATTAGAAATTATCAAAGATACAGAAGTATTATGTCCCTTAGTAAACATATAGTAAGTGCACAAAATACGCCTTGCTTAGTGAGCAAACGCTTAGTATAGTAAAACCTAATGATATGCAGGGCATAGCGTACAGGTAAGTTTTTATTATTTGCTCTGAGGTATCAGTCACTGCACAACTTTTAGTTTATTTTTTATCAATCAATCCACTTAACTATTAATCCAAAGGATATTTGTATGGCTATTAGCTTAACAAAAGGCGGCAACGTAAACTTATCAAAAGAAGCGCCAGGTTTAACTAACATTACAGTCGGTCTAGGCTGGGATCCACGTGCCACTGACGGCCAAGAGTTTGATTTAGATGCAATCGGTTTTTTGATTAACGAAGCAGGCAAAGTCCGTAACGACCAAGATTTTATCTTTTTCAACAACCTAAAATCAGACAACGGCGCTGTTGAGCATACTGGTGATAACCGTACTGGCGAAGGCGATGGCGATGATGAGAAAATCAAAATCAATCTTGCGAGCATTCCAGCTGACGTCAACAAAGTAGCTATCTGTGCCATCATCTATGAAGGCCAAGCACGTAACCAAAACTTCGGTCAAGTTGGTGATGCTTATATCCGCGTTGTAAACGACAATGGTGAGTCTGAAATCGCTCGTTACGACCTATCAGAAGACGGCAGCACTGAAACAGCGATGATTTTCGGTGAATTATATCGTCACAGCGGTGATTGGAAATTCCGTGCGGTTGGTCAAGGCTTCAGCGGTGGTCTTGGACCATTAGCAGCCTCTTATGGCGTAAATGTTTAACGTTAAAACCAACGTAAACGTTTAGCAAGCCAATTATCATAATCAGACGTCTGGTTATGATCTAATGAGCCATCAAGTGTGCCCCTTTAACGCATTTGATGGCTTTAAATTTAATTGGCTTATCATTAAAATCTATAGAGCACATAAAAGCACACGCACACATCAAGAGCATTTAACAAAGATATTAGAATAAGGATTTGCAAGCCATGGCCGCAACATTCAGTTTAATTGGTACTATTGAACCTTTTTTGCATTGTAATCTTAAAAAAGGCGATTCGATATATTGTGAAGCCAATGCAATGGTAATGATGGAGTCTAACCTTGAGTTAAAAGGTAAGCTACAAGGTGGCCTGATGCAGTCACTGATGCGTCGCTTTGCAAACGATGAATCGTTGTTTCAACAGCAGATTGAAGCGGTTAATGGTGAAGGCGACTGTCTGCTTGCGCCTACGCTTGATGGTGATATGCAAATCATAGAAGTTGGTAAGCAGCAGTATACATTGAGTGATGGTGCGTTTGTCGCGGCCCAAACTGGCGTCGATATCAGAGCCAATATTCAGCGCAACTTAGGCGGTGCAGTGTTTGGCGATACGGGCGGCTTTATGGTAATGCAGACTCAAGGCCAAGGCCAAGTCGTGGTATCTGGTTTTGGCTCGTTGTTCGAGATTGATGTCACACCAAACAAAGACGTCATTATTGATAACGGTCATGTGGTCTGCTGGGACTCAAACCTTGAATACAAACTGTCAGTTTCGACCAGTAAGAAAAAAGGCATCATGAGCAATATCATCAACTCTGTCACTAGTGGCGAAGGTATGGTTCTGAACTTTTCAGGAAGTGGCAAAGTCATTATTTGCTCGCGCAATCGCGACAGTTATCAAGGTTGGATACAAAGCGTCTTAGGTAGTAGCTCAGGCGGACGTGGCGGCGGTGGCGGATTTTTAGACAATATCTTATAGCACCTTTCGCAATTTATAATACTCTTTAGCATTATTTTTAAACGGTTTTACTCACAATTATTATAAGGATACTCACATGGCAGTTAGTCTTCAAAAAGGTCAAAAAATCTCCCTAAGCAAAGAAGCTGGTGGCGAGCTTACTCAAGTTAAATTGGGTCTAGGTTGGGATGTCGCTCAAGGGCCACAAGATAAAAAAGGTGGTTTCTTAGGAAAATTATTCGGCGGCGGTTCTGGCGGCGACTCTATCGATTTAGATGCTTCATGCATCATGTTCGATGCTAATAAGCAAGCAGTCGATGCCATTTGGTTCAGTCAGCTAAAATCGAAAGATGGCAGTATCGTGCATACTGGCGATAACCGTACTGGCGACGGTGATGGTGATGATGAAGTCATCAATGTCGATCTCTCAAGAGTACCTGCTAATGTGGTCTCATTGGTATTTACAGTTAATAGCTTTACTGGTCAAACGTTTGAGACAGTAGAAAATGCGTTTTGCCGTATCGTTAATGCCAATAACAATAGTGAAGTAGCACGTTATAACTTGTCTGCCCAAGGTGGACATACAGCGATGGTAATGGCAAAAGTTTATCGTCACAACAATGAATGGAAAATGCATGCGATTGGCGAGACAGCTTCTGGCCGTACTTTCCACGACTTAATGCCTGCTATCACACCGCATGCATAATTGACTTGAGACTTTAACTGGATTATTACCAATCTAGTTAAATAGTTTGTTTCAAAAAAGAGCGGCCCATCTATCAATAGTTGGGCCGCTCTTTTATATTTATTACTTATAATTAAGAATACTATTTACGTCCACGCTTCCAACTAAAGCCCCAGTTAAATGCTTTGTCCATTTCTTGGTGACCTTTGAAGTATTGGTTGATACGCTCAACATTGATACTGCCTTGTTGATTGACCAAGCGGGCAATGGCACACATTGGTAGATTACCAGCACCTTCGGTCAAACGTGTCTCAATCGGTGATTGCTCTGGCACATGGATAGTTACAACCCCATCGGTTTTTTCCCAGTTAGGTGCGCCTTCGTAAATAAATGCAAAGATAAACACCTCTTCAATCTGCGACCATTGCTGACCGTTAATATCTAGCCATTCACCGCCGCTTACCTGCCCCGTTCTATCATCCGCACGTAAGCAAACATAAGGCGCTGATTGCAAGCTACCAAAGCGATTGCCCAACGCTTGAATCAGGGTTTTTTCACCATTTTTTAGATGAATCATAGCGCCGACATCTAAATCGATACCGCTTGATTGATGCTGCTTAAACAGATCTCCCAGTATCCCTTTCTTGGGCGCTGCTCTATCACTTTGGGGGCGTTGATTCCAATCTAAATTGACCGAAATTTTGCCAAAATCATCACGTTTTTTAAGATTAATGCTAGATTGGTTTTTAGTTAACGTTATCTTACTTAAGTTAATCGAAGGACTTACAGGGATTGGTGGCGGGTTGTTGGCTTGAGACGTGCTGCTTGCTTTTTGCGTATTGATTGGTCGCTGAGTGTTGATAGGTTGAGGTTGGCTTTGTGCAGGGTTATGATTTTGGGCAGGCGCTTCATCAGCAATTTCCACACCAAAATGCTCAGATAAAGGTTTTAACCCTCCCTCAAAACCTTGGGCGATAAAACGAAATTTCCAGTTTCCTTGTCTGCGATAGCATTCAGCCAATATAATAGCTTTTTCATTACGTCCAGAGCTACTCAACTGACAGTTCATCAGCACTTGACTGCCCTGCAAGACTTGAATGTCCACATCGCCAACTTGCGACAGTGTTTGCGCACTAGAGAACGCTAGGGCAATTTTCTCAATAGTTGCAGGCTGTGCAGACAAATTAATATCAAAAAACCCATCACTGTCATGACCACGGAAGCTAACACTACCATCATCGCTACGTGTCTGACCATAAAATATCATGTCACCATCACCGCGTACTTTGCCGTCATTAGTCAGACGATAAGCGGCACAATCGATGGCATTTTGGCTTAAAATACGAATGCTAATATTGTCAGTCGGTAGTGGCGCATTGGCACCTGCAATTAGTTTTTGAGGTTGGTTTTGACTCATCATATGTCCTTTAGATTATTTATTATGCTGTTGTCATTGTCATGCTGACTATCATCATATAGTAGCATGGATATTATGAAAATTTTGAACCAGACAATCGCGATATAAGCGATAAAGTCATCCTTACAAATCCCTATGACTATTTTATCAGAGGCGTTTATAACGCATATCATTTGTATATAATACGTCCTATTAAACCGTATACCTTTGCTAATATTACTACTAGATTTGCAGTAGCAATATTGACTTGCCCACTCCCCTACACCTAACGATAACGCTGAGAGAATTATGAATAATCTTGCTGACAATAGTAACCCTTCAATACCAGTAGCGGCGTGGTTAGCTGAAGGACAATCTAGCCAGCGTGATATGTTAGAGAGCTTACAAAGTCTAAAGAACAAATCAAGCAGTCCTTCAAAAAACCCTTTTCAAGTTATTGCCTCACACCGTCATAATAGACCTGAGATTTTCGAATTTGCCGATATGGTTTATCGCGAGCCATCTGACTCGATTGTAGATACTGATATCCAAATGACTAATGAAACTGCTATACCACGCTGGCAATTCGTATTGGAACAAGCTCAAAAGAATAACGTAAAAGTACTGCTGACTGGACGCAATGGTATTGATTATGAAGCGCATCGTGAAAAATTTGACGCTGCTGGTATTCGCTTATTGACGGGCGCAACCAGCGTAACAGCACTAGAATCAATCGATGATAAATTTGCTTTTATGCAGCATTGTCACACTCATAACATTCCAGTGGCAGACGCATGGCTTTTTGACAATACGGCGGAGCTTGAGGCTTTATTAGCCGAGCATGGTAACCAACCTCTATGCGTCAAACCTGTTGTCGGTATTTTTGCCCAAGGGTTTTGGCGACTAGACACGGGTAAAGCAGATAGTACTGCGTACGATAGCTTTGAGCATTTATACTTCACTGAAGAGAAAAAAATTAATACGGCCCAGTTTGTAAATGCTTATACCAACAGCCAAATGGTACACGAGCGCCCTATTCCAATGTTGCTCATGCCTTATTTGTCAGGGCAAGAGTACTCTATCGATGTGGTCTGTGAATATGGCGAAGTCCTAGCTGCTGTCACTCGTCATAAAACAGGAAAAATACAACATGTTGGTTATGAGCAGTCTGTCATGGATGTTGTAATCCCTTTGATTAGGTCTTTTGGCTGTGATGGTATCGTCAGTGTACAAACCAAAGCTGATGATAGCGGTCAGCACCGTGTTCTTGAGATTAATAGCCGCCCATCAGGTGGTATTGGGTATACCTCTCATAGTGGGATCGACTTAACGCAAGTCGGATTTTCTTATTGGTTAGGCTTGTCAGAGAAACCTAACTTAGAGACCAATATTCAGCATATTGAACCATGCCAAGTACGCTCTATTATGATGAGTGTCAAAATTGAAAAGGATTATGAATAAATAGTCTACTAAGCATGCACGTGGTTAGCAGATGATTTGAATAGGCACAAAAAAAGGTTTTTAGATTAATATCTAAAAACCTTTTTTATTTTCACTTTCAATTGGTATTAAAAATGAGTGTTTAAAATTACTCACCGAACGCTAATGTTGCTTGCTTAGGTGCATTTTTAGAAGCAATGACCCATAGTAAGCTCAATACGATTGCTGAACCGATGAAGATCATAATAGATGAAGAGATGGCTCCTGCATGGGTATAATCCATAGACATTGTGTGATCAGTCATCGTCATTTCCATCGCGGCCATACCAGTATAATGCATGCCACAAACAGCAATACCCATAATGAAAGCACTACCAAAACGCTGTAATGTACCACGTAGATTGAATGCCAACCATAGTGCAGCGATAGCAGCTGCAATAGCAATCACAATCGATAAGATAAGTAGCGGTATATTATATGACATGGTAGCGTCCATTTGCATAGAGGCCATACCGGTATAATGCATAGCTGCAACACCCAGCCCAGTAAGCACGCCGCCACTAATTAACTTAGCAACGCTTGGTTCACCGCGACCTACAATGACAATACCGACCGCAACGAAACAAATCGCGAGTAGCATTGAGACAATCGTCAGACCCAAGTCATAAGTCACAGGCATTTTCATATCTACAGCCATCATACCGATATAATGCATAGACCAAATCGCACCACCGATAGCAATCGATGATAGTGCTACCCAAAAATACAAATCCGTTCCTGGCTTAGCAGAAGGTACTCGAATGGCAAGGTTTAAGCCAACATAAGAACCAAATACTGCAATGGCGTATGAGACCAACACCAAAAGTAAGTTATATTCAACTTCCATCATTTTTTTGCCTTTTATCTATCATAAGAATTGAGTCAAATAACGTTACTTTTATTGCAACACGGTGCGTCATTCGCTCGTTGATTTTTTTGCATAGACATGAAATTATCTACACACAATTTTTCCTACCCAATGGTAAATTCACAAATATTGGTACTACCGGCGCCGCAGTTAGTCTCTTCAACCTGAACCACATCTATAGCAGGGTTGCTTGCTAAAAAGCCTTCTATATAGCCTACAATAAAATGGCATCCTGAGTGAGTATGATCTGACGACTTACAGAACGGACATTTGATTAAATAGATCACATTATTCTTTGCTTTAACTTTAGACAGACCTTTTAGTGCTGGCACAAGTTCACGAGTGATCGTAGTAGGCATCTTCAGTGGACTACCAAGTGAATAATCACGCTGGTAAATACCGCCACCAACCTTACGACCCAACTCCTGCAATGCAGTCATACGTCGCTCAATAGGCAAACTATCTTCATACTGACTGACAATATCTGCTATTTTAGGGTAATAAGCACCGATGGCTGATAAGACGCTTTTCTCATCCAATGTCTTCTTTGCAGGGGCAGCTGACGATCCGCCCTCTTCATCTATTTCTAAATTAAAAAGCGTACAGCCTTCAATTGAAGATAAATCCTCGATTAGATCTGCCTGTGTCTTAGAGCCTAGACTTCTTGCGATCACATGAATGATGTTACCACCATTCTCTGAAGGTTCTTGCTTTTGGGAGACCAGCTGATAACCTGCTTTGATAAGCGGCGAAATAACATTGACCAGGCGAATACGTTCAGAAGATGTTTCTAATGCACAAGAGAATTTCACAGAGCACTCCTTTTCTTAAAATACTGCTACGCTTTCTTATAACAAGCTATCTAGATAAACTGATGTGAATAACGTCTCAAAGGTCCGACCAACTGGCTTTCTCACAATATAAAAGATATGCAGACATCAACCATATGATAGTTTTTATATATCTTTTATATTATAAGAAATGAAATATATTCAGTAGGTGAGACTTCGATTTTTATAGTTATTAAGCATACAAGCGCTATAACTACTAGAAATTCATTAATCGAGAAACAGCAATAAGTTTGAAAGTAAGATTAGAATTAATAGGTTTAAATCAAATACTATTTTCAGACTTTACAGATAACACTTGGTCACAGTAGAGTTACTAAATAGCAATAGATTTTGATTGTATTATCACCGGAATCTTGTTTTGTAGCAATACACTATATGGCTTTGTCCGATAAGTGGCTACATTAACCGACAAATGGCTAGACTATAAAACCTCATTACTATTTTCTAAAAGTAATTAATTATTAAAAGGAATTCCGAATCTATTTAAACCTATATATCTTGATATATCTATTATGCAATTAACCTTAACTGTATATTAAAACACCTATTAATGTTTTCTCTTTGTAGAATGGTAGGTTCAAAATAAAATCAAAACCCTTTATATGGTCGGACTTTAGTCTCAAGGATAAAATCATTAAATAATAAAAATAAGCATAATCGCGCAAATAAACTAAGGAAATGTGATGTCGAAGCAAGTCGAATTAGTGCTAGGAGCCAATACGGTTATTGAAAATCCACGATGTTCGATCGCGTTTTCTACTACTAAACCATTGGGGTTTGGACAGCAGCTTGGGCTATTGTGGTTGCCATTAGATGCCAATCGCAAAGCGGTTTGTAGTCCTGCTTATTTACATAAGTCTAAAGACTGGGCTCAGCTCGATAGCAAGGATAATCCAAGCGCATGGCAGTTAGATTTACCCCAGTTATTTGATACACTTGGCGTTAGTTTCTTACAACTGATTGCTTATGTTTATCATGAGCCAAGCCCAAACTTGTCAGCGGCAGAGTTAAATGACGTAAGTCTCACGCTCAACAACGGGGATATTCACTATAACTTCACAACAAACGAGCGGCATGTCAAAGCAGCGATTATATTAGAAATATATCAGCGTAATGGACAGTTTAAATGTCGAGCACTTGGTGAGGCATCAACGCAAGGCTTAGCGAGCCTTGAGCATCATGTACAGGTTAGTCTGGATGTTCGTCCACCCAGCACACATAGACTTATTCAAGAAGCTCAACAGCAGCAGCGTACTCAACCAAACAACGAAGCTCGCCCTCCCCGTCATGTACAAGCAGGCGAAACTTGGACAGGAACAGCATTTGCTATTGATCCCTATCATCTGCTCACCTGCTATCATGTGATTGAGTCAGCAGCGATGGTTGGCGTACGTCAGCAAGGTCAGCCTGATCGCGAGGCACAAGTTGTACTTAGCGATATCGGAAGCGATTCAGCTATTATTAGAGTTAGCGATCCTTTACCTAGCTACCTCCCATTAGCGCAGCAGTGTGTTGACATATTGGGTGAGACCATTACCACACTGGGGTTTCCGTTGTCAGGACTGAGCAGCCAACTGCAAGTTACTCAAGGCTGTATATCAGGATTGACAGGCTTAAATAATGATATCCGTCATATGCAATTCACCGCACCCATTCAGCCTGGTTCTAGTGGTAGTCCTTTATTATTGCCGACTGGAGAGGTGGTCGGTATGGTCACATCAAGTCTGGTTCATGAACATGCACAAAATATGAACTATGCAGTGAAATTTCAGTTATTATCTGCCCTACTGGCGAGCGCTGGCATCAGTTTGGAGCACACGACTGATTTGACCAGTGCTACGCCTCTTACAACACCTCAGCTAAGCAAGCAAAGTCGCAGTGCCTTATGGCTAGTTGGCTGTCAAGGTTAAAAATCTACGACGACATACAAATAAAAGCGCCAAGGAATATGAATGTTAAACGAGCAACACAGTACGACCATCACCCTACCCCGTGGTACGCTAGATCTAACTTATCAAACCCACTCAGCCACTAATAAATCAGCCACCAATAAAAATGGCGCAGAACAACGCGACCATTATCAATTAGAAGATTTACTTGGATTTGCACAGCGTATCAATCCAAAGCGGGCATTTTTGTTTGTCTCAAAAGTGCTAGGTCGTCATATTCCTGTTGCGCCAAGCACTATGCGAGAGGCATTTACTGATTTGGCTGACTTAGTGCCTAGTGACTTGGCCGAGCCAGTGCTAGTCATTGGTATGGCAGAGACTGCTGTTGGTCTATCTGCTGGCGTCCATCAAGCATTGCAAACGCGCTATCCTCAAGCTCTGCTATTAAACTCTACGCGTCATGCACAGCACGATGAAAGTAGTGATCCGAATGGTACCAACTCCTTGCTGACGACATTTTGTGAAGACCACAGTCATGCCAGCCAGCATTTGATTTATCAGAGCAAAGATAGCGTTACTCAAGCGCAGCTACTGGCCAGTAAAACACTGATTATGGTCGATGATGAAGCCTCAACGGGTAATACCTGTGTGAATGTCGTCACTGCCTTACGTGAAGCAGGACTGAGCCAGTTAGAGCAAGTGCATCTAACAACATTGGTCGACTGGTCATTAGATCAAGAAAAACCCAATCCACAGTCGGATGCTAAACCTGCACGTATGGCGGATCGTCTCGCTGGCATTGAGTTTCATCGCCACCATTTACTGTCTGGTGCATGGCAATGGACAGATGCACCCAATCTTGAACCCATCACGATGCCGTCGGTTGATACTACTGCCGCTGGTAGTCAGGCGCTCGGTGATACAGGCAACTGGGGGCGCTTTCCAACACTAGACAGTACAGAGGGTTTTGCTAACTATCTTTCAAGTTTTCAGACTGCATTTACGCGCTTCGATGGCCAAGAAAATTTTGATGTTACTCAGCTACCAAAAAGAATTTTAGTATTGGGTAGCAATGAGTTTGTTTGGTTGCCGTTTCTATTGGCTGAATGGCTTGAAATAGAGTCTAAAAAAATGAGCGAAGATACAGCTAGCATGGTTAATTTTAGCGCATTAACTCGCTCACCGATTGCGCTCGGCGGGGCGATTGCCACGATGCTGAGCTTTAGCGACAATTATGGGCTTGGTATGACCAATTTTGCTTATAACATTGAGCCTAGTAATTGGGATTTAATAGTTTTGTGTATAGAAACATCAGCCGATAGTGTAGATGCTATGTGGCGAGGTTTGGATAACGTGCTAGTGGTGAGCCCTAGTCATTAAACTGCTCTCTAACTTTCAAACCTATTATTTACGGACGACGCCATGAATACCTCCTTTTTTAAAGCCAACTCAGATATTAATAAGCCTTATGCCTTGATGGATTTGGATGACACGTTATTCCAAACCCAGCGTAAAATTGATGCATGGGATTTACCCACTACTGAACCTGAATCTTTGGTTTGTGCAACGGTCAATAAACAAGACGAGCCACTGAGCTTTATGAGCCAGCGTCAAGCAATCTTTTTTAACTGGCTACTTGCTAGCACTGAATTAATCGTAGTGACGGCACGGGATCGTAGTGAAATAAAACGCGTTAAACTGCCATTTGATAGTTGGCAAGTATTGACCCATGGGGCGATTGTTTTAACGTCTGACGGAGCGCTGCTGAGCAGTTGGCAGCAGCATATGTATAGTAAGCTTGCGCCATTGCAAGAAAAGCTTAATCAGTTAAGTCAATTGTTTGCCAGTCATAGTAAAAGCGAGCAAAGTCATTTAGTATTTACACCGCATATCGATAGCTTTAACAATGGTTCTGTTGATGAAGAGCTAACCATTTATCTGGCTATCAAACATGCGCAGAAGGATCATCAAGCGCTCGTAGATTTAGCTGAGAAACTGCCCACTCTGATACGTGACTTTGATCAAGATTTCTATGTACATGTGAACGCTAATAACTTAGCGATATTACCTCATGCGGTTCATAAACGTCATGCCGTACAGTTTTTATTAGAGCATCACTTAGACCATCAGCGTCCCAGTTTTGGCTTTGGTGATAGCTTAGCTGATCTGCCTTTCTTACAGTTGTTAGATTGGTACGGTATGCCCAATCATGGTCAATTGCATGAGCAATATCAGTCTAAATCGTCAGGCTAAACCATCAGTTTAAACTGCAGCCACGCAAATCCACTGTTATCATTACGAGTGCTATTATTCATACTATGACTTTACCTAATATACAGACAAAAAGAGCCGCTTTAAAAAACTATGGCTCAGGCAGCTATCTTGCGAGCGATGTCACTGTCCTACTCGATATGGTGGATAAGGACGCGGTTGCCGATGTGCCAGTCAGTCAAAAAGAAGCGCTTATCCAAAGCGGACAACGCCATTACTCTGACATGTTGACCTTAGAGCAAGCGCCTACTGCAAAGCATGAGCAGCTATACATACAGGCATTAGAGCAAGGCTCAACAAGGACCGCGACCGATATCGCTCATTTGTCTCATACGCTACATCAAGTTTTTCAGCAGAATGTGAGTGATGAGCATCCACTGGTTTTAGTCAGCTTGGTACGAGCTGGTCTGCCGATCGGGGTGTTATTGCAGCGTGCGCTGTCGGATACAGACAGTAGCTATCACCTGCCAAGCGTACATTATGGCATCAGTATCATTCGGGATCGTGGTCTTGATCCAGTGGCCCTGCAAATGCTACTGGAAGCTTATCCAAACAGTCCAGTCATATTCGTCGATGGCTGGACAGGTAAAGGTGCCATCTATCAAGAGTTGGCTCGTAGTCTAGAGACGTTTAGCGATTCTACTCATGTTAATTTTGCTAATATTTTTCATCAAGGTGCTAACGTCATTCCGCTACTGACTCTTGCCGATCCGGCTGGCGTTGCTTGGCTCGCGGCTAGTGAAGAAGACTGGTTAATCCCATCAGGGTTGTTAAATAGCACCGTATCAGGATTAATTTCACGCAGCTTGTATACAGAGCCGTCATCAGGCCTGCATCGCAGTGTCTTTTATGATGATTTAATTGAGGTAGATCACAGTTTGGCATTTATTGAGCGTATCGATGCCGTGAGACGAGCATTGGCTACAACTCCAGCGCGTTTACCGACTTACCAGCAGCCACGCTACCAGACTGCGGCGTTGATAGAGACGCTGGCAGCAGATTATCATATCGTCAATCGCAACCGTATTAAGCCGACTATTGCTGAGGCAACACGTGCCATATTACGCCGTGATCCCGAGCGTATATTGCTCGCTACTGCTGAGCACCCTGATACCATATTGCTACGCCATTTATGTGCGCAACGAAACATCACTATCAGTGTATTAGGTGATAAAATACTGCCTTATCAAGCCATCACGCTTATCAAGCAGCGCTCCCAAGACACTTAATACATTTAACGGTATTAAATACTTTCTTTTTCGTTCTCTTATACTCTCTACTTATGATGCCAATTATGTCAGATATGCTAAAAACCGAGTCAGACCTTTACAATGATACCCAATCTTATGCGCATCTGATCACTGAGCGTCATGCGATGGTCAAGCCGCACACGCACCATCCATATCAGCTCGGTGCTAGCTTATACATGCCTGCGACTCGCCAAGATATTTGGCAAGTCATCAAACGGGATAAATTACCGACGATTAATAGTATTATTATCTGTCTAGAAGATGCTGTCAGTCAGCAGGATGTTGAGTTAGCGCTTGAGCGTTTGCGAACCCTCCTAAATACTTGGGCTGAGCATGTGAATAGCATCAATGCGCCATCTAAATCGGCGAAGATTCATGCCCAGCATCCGACACGTCCACTGGTCTTTATACGTCCACGTAGCCCGATGATGCTACAGCAACTGGCTGATTATACCCATATCGATCTTATCGATGGTTTCGTCATGCCAAAAGTCGATATGTATAGCCTATCTAACTGGCGCATGGCTTGTCAGAACCTAAAAGTAGATCAACTACTTATGCCGACGCTCGAAACCGCAGCGCTGTTTAATCCGCATCACAATCAGGAGCTTGCCATCGCTTTTAAAGAAGCATTTAGCCAGCCAGTTTTTGCATTGCGTATCGGTGGTAATGACTTATTTGCAGCACTGCGCTTACGTCGGCCAAAAAACAGTATTGTCTACGACTCACCTATCGGTACGTTGGCTTATCAAATGCTTGGCTGTTTTGTGCCGCATGGTTTTTATCTTACCGCGCCAGTATTTGAGTACTTGGATCAGCCGACGCTATTTATGCAAGAGTTGAACCGAGACGTCAGCTTAGGCATGGTGGGAAAAACTGTCATTCATCCAAGCCAAATCGCCCTAGTACAGCAAGCTTACTGTGTGCCACTGAGTACATTGGATGAAGCGCAAGCGATCCTTCACTCTGAGGCCAAAGCGGTATTTAAGTACAATAATACGATGCTAGAGCCTGCGACGCACCGTGCTTGGGCGACTGAAATTGTTAATCGTGCAGAAGCCTTTGGCACCATTGATGACGGACATAGCCAATACAGCTCACGAATGTAGCTTTCATCTCTGATGATGGTTTTCTGTCATTTAACAACTCACACTATGAAAAAAGCCGCTATCAAATAACAGGTAGCGGCTTTTTTATATAGATATATGCTCAGGATTTCCTATCAATATGAAACTTTAAAGCTCTCGAACAGTAGCTACACTAAACACAACTTTCCAAAAACTGACGAAGTACTTGATTCACTTGATCAGGCTCTTCTACTGTCGATGTATGACCCGCACCTTTGATAATAGCAAGCTTTGACCCAGCGATAGCAAAATGCATGCGTTCAGATTTGGCATAAGGCGTAGCGGCATCTTCATCACCTACCACGATTAATGTTGGCGTTGTAATCTCACCCAACTGCTCATAAGTACCGGTACGCTCAATAACGCCCATTGTTGCTTTGACCACGCCGCCTTTGCGATTGCTTTGTAGCATCGTCAGCCACTGCTTACGGTCAGATTTGCGCAGTTTGTCTGCCAAAAACGTACTGCCAAACATAATTGGCATCACCTTATTACTCACACGCTTCATACCCAACCAGCGAATCGCTTTAACCAGCTTGCGATACTGAGGGATGTTTTTTGGATCTTCAGGGTCAGCAGAGGTTTCTAACAGCGTTAACGACAACAGCAACTCAGGGCGTTTGAGCGCGATACGTTGAGCCACGAACCCGCCCATAGATAGTCCAACGAAGTGACATTTATCAATTCCAAGCGCTGCAAGTAAGCCAAGCGTATCGTCAGTCAGCGTCTCCATATCATAGCCAGATTTGGTAACCTGCGACTGACCTTGCCCGCGAAAATCAAAAGCAATACAACGATAGTCTGTTTGAAAGTGCTCCACTTGCTTGTCATACATCTGTGAGCTCCACAATAAACCGTGAGCAAATACGATAACAGGCTTTTGTGTGTCGTTCGGTGCGCTGTCTTCGTAATAAATATCAGCGTTATTTACAGTGATAGTTGGCATAACCACATCCTTGTTTGATCAATGAAAAGTTCGAGCGTACCCTTGTGTCTTTTACGACTCTTTTACGCTCAACCTGGCATATTAGCATAATCCATTAGCCCCTTAGGTCATAGCCTTTTTACGAGCCAGTCGTTTTGTCCCATTAGTTAGCATCAGCTTTTACGATAAAATAGTAAAGTTTACCAGTATGTAGATGTGTCTTAAGCGCCTACAAAACACGCTTTTATAATCATAGCAAGCTGCTATAGTAATCAGCATTGAACCATTTTTACCTTTATCTCAAAGTATTGTCATTGATACAAAATATTAAAACCGTCATTTAAAATAAGGAAATCTCAAATGTCACAGTCTCTCGTCGATTATCAAGTTGCAGAGCATATTGCTACCATTACCTTTAACGATCCAAAAAGCTTAAATGCCTTTGGCACACCCTTAAAAAACCAAGTCTTGATAGCGCTAGATAAAGCGGCTGCAGATGATCAAGTACGGGTGATTATTTTACAAGGGGCTGGTGGTAATTTCTCCAGCGGCGGCGATATTAAAGAGATGTTGTCTGAAGGATTAGACAAGGATATTGTTTCAAAAAAATTAAGAGGTATGGTAGAAGGTGCAGGCGAAGTCAGCTTAAAGTTACGTCATATCCATAAGCCGATTATTGCTAAATTAGAAGGCGCTGTAGCTGGTGCTGGCATGAACTTGGCGCTTACTTGTGACTTCCGCATTGCCGCAGACAATGCGAAGTTTGTACAAGCATTTGTTAATATTGGCCTAGTTCCAGATGCAGGTGGTATTTACTTATTAAACCAATTGGTTGGTGCAGCAAAAGCGACTGAGCTTGTGATGCTAGGAGATAAACTAAAAGCAGAAGATATGGCACGTTTAAATCTAGTAAACGACGTGGTAAGTATTGACGAGCTAGAAGCTACCGTACAAGCATTGGCGCTACGATTGAGCCAATTACCAGGCAAAGCGTTGGCCGCTATGAAAGAGAGTTTCAACGTACATGCCTTCGCTGGTTTGAGCGCAGCGTTAGATACGGAAGTAGAGCAACAGACCGTAATGGCAAAAACCGATGACTTTATCGAAGGGGTTAGCGCCTTTATAGCAAAGCGTAAGCCTGTATATCAAGGTAAATAACAAGATAAACAATGATGCTATCAAAAAAGGGCTACCAATATGGTAGCCCTTTTTTTTGTCAATGCCTTTGATCAAGAAGCGGTCGCGGGTTTAGAATGATGAGGTAACGTAAATATCTTGTCAAAAATCAAGGTAAACGTAAACGTATAAACTAAGAAAAATAGCAGTAGTGCCACTTCCATCATAAAAGCTTTTACTAGACCAACATCGTACCAAATCATATAAAGTGGCAAGCAGATCAACACCAGCCCGCCTTCAAAACCAAAAGCATGAACACTGCGTATCCATAACGTGCGACGTACAATACGTCTGCGGCGTTCCCACGCTTCAAAAGCGGTATTATATATAAAGTTCCAAACGACGGCTGCTACCGACATCATTACGGCGATTGGTAAGGATTCTGATGCATCACTGTGACTGAGTTTCATCAATATGAGGGTAGATAAGATAATCGCGATAATTTCGAAAGCGGTCACATAAATTAAGCGACGTTTAAGCGGTGATAAGGTCATCAACCAAGACTCCAAAGCACCTGTATTTAAACAGCAAAGTGCGTATCAAAGTATCGGTCCGTCCCGAGTTAGAAAAGATAAATAAAATGCAGAGCCACGGTTTCCGCCTGCACCTATATTATACATGAGATAGCTTTGGAAGTCAGTTGAGATCTATATCAAGGAAAATCAACAGATGTGTGGAAACATACAAGTCGAATTAATACGGCGACTATATGGTTACATACCTATTGTATATTGAACTCTCGAACAATCTGATTACGACATTTCAGCCACGTTAGATTTTCAGGAATACTTCCATTTTGATCATCACGTAAAGAATAAAAAACAGTCCAAATACTTTTAAACTTCAAGTTTGCTTTCGAAGAATCCCAACTAGGAGTATCTCTCCATGTTGTAGCCCATCGCCTTGCTAGCTCTGCAAAAAAAATCTTATTTGATTCGACAATTAGTGCATTACATATAGATGTTATTTCTTGAAACTGATCAAATCCGATATTTATTTTCAGAATATCGTGAGTAGATTCAAGCTTCAACTTAATTCCATTTTTTCCAGCTACCACCATTCCTGAATGAACGATACCGTGTCTCAACTCACACACTTTGTCAAACTCTTCAAGTATTATTCCTAAACCATTAGACTTTAAATCAACTCCAATAAACTTCCTTGATGTATTATTTATATTTTCAGAAGAAGCCAAAGAAATATGTTCAAATGCTCCTCTTTCCATTTCATTCGAAGGATGCCATATAACTGAACCTAAATTAATACTATTGCTTGCTGCAATTTTTTGTGAATCTACGCAAATTTTTAAAATTTTACTGAAGACTTGTCTGAAATAATTCTCTACACTAGATATTATTGCTATTGACGCTAGAGATCCTATCCAGTCGTTTGTTCCCCAGCTTTCATAAGGAAATAAACTAAGAATACTCTGCATCTCGTTATAAAAATCATCAATAGGTGACAAGTTACTAATCTCGTTAATTGAGACGTAATCGTTTAAGTCGTTTATACGCTCAGAACCTACATTCTGGCAAATACAATTTTTCCAAGTTGACATTACGCTATGAACTCCTCTGCGTAACTCTTAATTTTTTTAGCCCAAGCAGGGCCAATCATATTTACTTTTCTCAGTTCCTTATTATCATAATCCATCAAAATATCTTTAATTTTTCGAATTTTGGAACTCTGCTTAATTGAATCTGCTCGCGCTGTCGTAATAGGTAATAACTCTATATCTTGACTAACAATATCCTCAAAAATAGATGCATCCTGTAGCTTAGCACCACACTCCATACAAAATTTAGCTTTGTCAGAAACTCTCGGACTTTTACATACCTCACAAGATGGTAAAGCTAAAGAAAATGCTTGATCCAGATTATCTTCTGGAACTAGTGAAGCCTCTAGGTGCCTAGGATAATGATGATTCGGTCTATTCGAAAAAGCTTCAACGTATTTTTCGCTATTGATAGCTTTACTACTAAAAAATATGTTTCTATCTATTATAGCTGCATAGTGTATTTCATATAACTCATAGACACCTTTCCCTCCCCTATTACTAATACTATTAGGAGAGAGCAGTCCAGCATACTGAAAAAAACCAATTACTTTTTCCAACTCTGCTGAAACCGGTCTCTTTATTGCTATGATTGAGCTTTGCTTACCTACATCTGAACCTTTATTAAACTCTTTAATAATTTTTAATGTTTGTTCATAAAAATTAGAACCCGTATCAATAAAATTACGATACATAGGCAACTTTATCTTTAGAGAATCATAGATATTGTATGTTGAATCATGACTATTTTTTATTTCTTTGAGAGTATTTTTAGCTGTGAGATTTACGGAGACTTCTCCATCTTCATCTTCGATACAAATAGATGAAATCATATTTAAAAGAGCGCGTGGTATTCCATAAGCTGCAAAGCACATAAGGTTTAGAAGATTTTTCTCATTAATCAAAGATTCAAAGACTTTACTTTCAAATCTTGATTTCAATAAAGAATGCATAAAATCTAGGTAGCCGTCACTATTAGGTTTTACCCAGACATCAATTTCTTCTGCATCATGACCGACATGGAATGAAGAAGAATAGTTTATTACGCCAGGATAAATGGCAGCTTTTGGAGATATTTTTTTCGACTTTATTTATCTGTAAAATTCAAAAAAGTCTTTTTGTTGATCAGAAGAGAAGGCATGTCCAGCATCATCAAGTAGAAGAATAAATCGTGATTTAAACGAAATTTCGCAAACTTTGTCAGCTAAAGTATGTATATCATTAAGAGTGATTTGATCATCTTCATCATTAAGTAGATCGACTCGCCCCATTTCTAGTAGCTCGATATTCTTCGCTGTTTGGTCTTTAGTCAATCTAAAAACATCTTTGTGTATATTCATTTTAATCAAGGAGTCGTAAATTCCACTAATAACTTTAAGCATTACCCATTGATTAAACCAATAAACAGCATTTGTATTACTTCTATATAGAGGTTCCAGCTTTAAAGATGATTTGAAGTTTACATATACAGGGAATCCGTTTCCTTTCTTACTTGTCATCAATTTATCAAAAGCTTTAAGCATTAAAGTTGTTTTACCACATCCTCGAGGTCCAGTTATTAACTTAGCACCAGCTTGTGTTAGCTTCCTCATAGTATCTGCTTCATTCTGGTGACTAATCGACCACCTTTTAAAAGCACTACCTGATAAATACTCTGCCTGTTCCGTAAATATCTCTGAATCAATCATGAATGGCTCAATTATAGTTTTAAAAGCTTAGTATAGTTTAATATTTATTATTACATTTTAAGCTATTTTTAATGATGTATATAGAGAATTTTTAAATTAAACCTATCAGAATTTTACTACACCCACCTCCTTGTATTCAGAGACCCTTAAAAAATACGATTTATGATAGACGATAAGAGACTTTAGGAGTTGTCAACTTATTGAAAGTCTGATTTTTAATAAGTTAAACGTACTTCTTGATTCTGAAATTTTTTTCAAAAAATTAAAAAAAACCCGCATCATTACGATACGGGGTTTTGTTTATTTAAAAACGTTTAACTTAAACGTCAACCAAAATTAGCTCAACTGAGCAACGTTGATCTTGTCTGCTTCTTCCGTATAGTCTTCCATACGGTCGAAGTTCATGTATTGATAGACTTCATCACCCATGCTATTTAGCATGCCAGCATATTGCTGATACTCATCGTTAGTCGGCAATTTACCAAGTACCGCTGCGACTGCTGCAAGCTCTGCAGACGCTAGGTATACGTTAGCGCCTTGACCTAGACGGTTCGGGAAGTTACGAGTTGAGGTCGATACCGCAGTAGATTTCGGTGCGATACGTGCTTGGTTACCCATACATAGTGAACAACCTGGCATTTCAGTACGAGCGCCGGCTTGTGCATAGATGTTGTAGTAACCTTCTTCCATCAATTGGCGTGCATCCATCTTAGTCGGTGGTGCAATCCATAGACGAGTCTTCAGGCTACCTGCTGGTACGTCTTGTAGCAATTTACCAGCGGCACGGAAGTGACCGATGTTAGTCATACATGAACCAATGAATACTTCATCAATCGTATCACCAGCCACGTCTGCTAGCGTTTTTGCATCATCTGGATCGTTCGGGCAGCACAGGATAGGCTCTTTGATTTCGCTCATATCGATAGTGATGTCGATCGCGTATTCAGCATCATCATCAGCACGCATGAGGCTTGGGTTAGCCAACCACTCTTGCATTTGCTCAACACGGCGGCTGATCGTACGTGCATCGCCATAGCCTTCTGAGATCATCCATTTAAGCAGCGTGATGTTTGAGTTTAGGTACTCAGTCACTGACGCTTCAGACAAAGTGATGGTACAGCCAGCAGCACTACGCTCAGCTGAGGCATCAGACAATTCAAACGCTTGCTCAGCGGTCAAATCTTCTAGGCCTTCAATCTCAAGAATGCGGCCGTTGAACTCGTTGATTTTACCTTTCTTATCCACGGTCAAGTAACCTTCTTTGATCGCTTGATAAGGGATAGCATGTACTAGGTCACGTAGCGTGATACCAGCTTGACGCTCACCAACAAAACGAACACGAACAGATTCAGGCATATCAAGTGGCATAACACCAGTTGCAGCTGCGAAAGCAACTAGACCAGAACCCGCTGGGAACGAGATACCCATTGGGAAACGAGTATGCGAGTCACCACCAGTACCAACGGTATCTGGAAGTAGCATACGGTTCAACCATGAGTGAATGATACCATCACCTGGACGTAAGCTTACACCGCCACGGTTCATGATGAAGTCAGGTAGTGTGTGCTGAGTCTCAACGTCAACTGGCTTTGGATAAGCAGCAGTATGACAGAATGACTGCATCACGAGGTCTGCTTGGAAACCCAAACATGCCAAGTCTTTTAGCTCATCACGCGTCATTGGACCAGTCGTATCCTGAGAGCCGACCGTAGTCATCTTAGGCTCACAGTACATACCTGGACGTACGCCTGTCAGGCCACACGCTTTACCAACCATTTTCTGTGCAAGCGTAAAGCCTTTACCAGTATCAGCTGGCTCTTCTGGCTTAGCAAAGATATCTGAATGACCAAGACCCATGTATTCACGAGCACGGTTAGTCAAACCACGACCAACGATTAATGGAATACGGCCGCCAGCACGAACTTCATCAAGCAATGTTGGTGAGTTTAGTGAGAACGTTGATAGTACTTCGTCAGAGTCATGCTTAGTGATTTTGCCTTCGTATGGATAGATGTCAAATACATCACCCATGTTTAGGTTATCAACTGCCACTTTTTCAATTGGCAATGCGCCAGAATCTTCCATCGTATTGAAGAAGATAGGAGCGATATTGTTACCAAGTACTAGACCGCCGCCACGTTTGTTTGGCACGTTAGGGATATCTTCACCCATCAACCACAATACTGAGTTGGTTGCAGACTTACGGCTAGAACCAGTACCAACAACATCACCAACATAGGCTAGCGGATGGCCTTTTTCTTTAAGCGCTTCGATTTGCTTCATTGGGCCAACAACACCCTCTTCGTCAGCATTGATGCCGTCGCGAGAGTTTTTGTGCATGGCTAGTGAATGCAATGGGATATCAGGACGGCTCCATGCGTCTTGCGCAGGTGACAAGTCATCCGTGTTGGTCTCGCCAGTTACTTTGAACGTCGTGTAAGTGGTTTTCTTTGGTACTTCAGCACGGTTCAAGAACCATTCTGCGTCAGCCCAAGACTGAATTACTTCTTTAGCAATGGTGTTGCCAGCTTCGGCTTTTTCAGTCACGTCATTGAACGCGTCAAATACTAGCAAAGTTTTCTTTAATGCTTCAGCAGCGTCTTGTGCAACTTCGCTATCATCTAGTGCAGCAACTAGTGGCTGAACGTTGTAGCCACCTTGCATAGTACCTAAGATTTCAACAGCTTTTTGCTTGCTGATAAGTGGTGATGATGTTTCACCCTTTAAGATAGCAGCCAAAAATGCCGCTTTAACGTATGCTGCTTGGTCAACACCAGCAGGGATACGGTTTTCTAATAGGTTCATTAAGAACGCATCTTCGCCTGCAGGCGGGTTCTTTAATAATTCAACCAACTCTACTACTTGTTTCTCATTTAGTGGTAGGGGTACAGTTCCTAGCTCAGCACGTTCTTCGACATGTTTACGATAAGCTTCTAACACAATAGTCGTCCTCGTCAGTTGGGGTGTAGCACATTACGTGGGTAGTCAGCATGACTGCCTGCGTCTATATACTATATGAAATAATTATCCGTGCAATCATAGCTTAAAACGCTTTAAATGTTAATGGCTCAGCTCTGAAAAGGCGCATAGTAAGGCCATATTGAACATTTATTATAAAAATAGTGCCATCAATAATATGATTGTAGCGTTCATTATAACTGGCATTTGCCTGATTACGCTTATCAATCAGCGCTTGCTTTATGACTGAGCAGACACCATATGACTGATATACGATTTTGTAAGAAATAACTTCGATAAAATTTCGCTTAAAAAAATGTAGCAATATCGATATATTAGCAGCCGATTTATTAACAGTCGATTTGGTAAAAACATTTTGGTGTAAACATTAAGGACGACGATATGACTGATAGCAATACGGACAACAATACTAACTATGACAATGGTCTCAAGGTACGCACTGAGGTGATGGGTGAGCAGCATGTCAAACGCTCGCTTGATGCTGCCACAGGATTTACCCAACCGCTGCAAGACTGGATTATCGAACACGCTTGGGGCAGCACTTGGCAAGATGACTCAGTATTACCACGCAAGTATCGCTCGTTAATCACTATTGCCTTTTTAATTGCTCAAAAAAGCCCAAACGAGTTGAAAGGACATATACGCGGTGCCATTAACAATGGGGCCAGTGTTGCTGAGATTAGAGAAGTGCTCATGCATAGCTTGCCGTACTGCGGTGCACCTGCTACTCAAGAAGCGTTTCGCGCTGCCATAGATATACTGAATGAGTTGGAAATCGATATAGATATTTAAAACTATGGTCGTCCGAGCAATCATAGTAATCTTAACAATATTGTTTAAAAATTGACGACCAAATTTCTGCTATAATATCTGCACTCATAAAACATTCTGATAATTCCATAAACCCTTATAATATAAAGGGTTAAGAGATAACTCCATTATGACAACTGCCGTACAAACACATGTACCTGCTGCTAAGGCCAAACCAAAAAAAGCCATCCAAGGCGAAAAGCTACGTGGCTATGACAAAGTTGCCCGTATCCCAATTAAGGTGATTCCAACTGTCGAGGCAAAGAAAAAGCCTGATTGGATTCGGGTAAAAATGTCCTCGCCTGCTGAAGTCGCTCGTATCAAAGCGACCTTGCGTGAGCAAAAGCTTTATACCGTTTGTGAAGAAGCGGCCTGCCCTAACCTGCCACAGTGTTTCGCTGATGGTACAGCTACCTTTATGATCATGGGTGATATCTGTACGCGTCGCTGCCCATTCTGTGATGTAGGACATGGTCGTCCTAATGAGCTAGACAAGGATGAGCCGCGTCATACTGCTGAGACGATTCAAGGTCTACAGCTTAAGTATGCCGTAATCACCTCTGTCGATCGCGATGATTTAAAAGACGGCGGTGCTGGACATTTTGTGGAAGTCCTAAACGAGTCAAGAGCACTTAGCCCAAACTGCTTGATTGAAATCCTAGTACCAGATTTCCGTGGTCGTATGGATATCGCTTTGGATTTATTGACAGAGACTGCACCAGATGTGTTTAACCACAACATCGAAACGGTGCCACGTCTATACAAGGCCTTCCGTCCAGGTTCTGACTATCAGCATTCACTAGATTTGCTTAAGATTTATAAAGAGCGTCGTCCTGATATCGCCACCAAGTGCGGCTTTATGGTTGGTCTTGGCGAGACAGAAGAAGAGATCTATGCCCTACTCGATGATCTAAAAGCTCATGATGTAGATATGATCACTATCGGTCAGTATCTACAGCCTAGTAAAAACCACGCGCCTGTCGATCGTTATGTTCATCCAGATGAGTTCCAACGCTATATGGACTACGGTAAAAAGATTGGCTTCTTTAGTATTTGGGCAGGCCCAATGGTACGCTCAAGCTACTTTGCAGATCGTCAGTACTATGGCGAAGATTGCCCAGCACCTATCCGTAGCAAAAAAGCATTAGAAGCTGAAGGTAAACTTGGCTGCTAATTTAGCAATAAAGTGATGTGAAAGTAGTTGCAAATAACAGTAGCTAAAACATTTCTTAAGAATATTAAAAAGGGTGAATAACAAATTTGTTATTCACCCTTTTTTTGAGCTTTGTTAGTTTTAAGAATGATTAAACCTAACGCTTTACACGGTTAAAGTTGGCGTTGGCTTTCCAGCTGTTTTTAGATTGAATGCAGCAATACCGAGGACAATAACTCCTCCTACGATGCCCGTGATCATTTCAGGGTAAATCAGTAACAAAGCGCCAATAGCTAAGATGACACGAGTCACCGTATTCATACTGCCTCTAAAGTACCCTTCAAGTGCTGAGCTCAGCGCAATGACACCAGTTACTGAAGTCACTACCACTGTAATGATATCTACAATAGGTGGCAGCGGGAAATCTTTTGCCGTGACTGCTAAACCGGTTGGATCTATCATCAACATCGTTGGATTATAGATAAACATAAACGGCACGATGAATCCCGCGAGGGCAAGTTTGAGGGACAAGAACCCTGTTTTCATCGGATCTCCACCGGATATCCCTGCACCTGCAAAGGCTGCGAGACACACAGGTGGTGTAATATTGGCAAAGATACCAAAATAGAAAACAAACATGTGCGCTGACAAGATTGGAATATCAAAACCGGCCAATGCTGGTGCAGCCATCGTCGCCGTAATGATATAGGCAGGAATAGATGGTAGCCCCATGCCCAAAACCATTGATGCCAACATCGTTAAGATAAGCGTAAAGAATAGCGATCCTGCACCTAATGTGACGATAGATGATGTCATCACCGTACCAAAGCTGGTCAGACTCACAACCCCAATGATAATACCGACGACCGCACACGCAGCCATAACCGCTAATGACTGGCGCGCACCATCTTCTAATGCACCCAAAATATCAGAAAAACTCATGCGCGTTTCGGCACGTAGCATACTGATCACAACGGTAAAGCCAATGGTATAAGCTGCTGCATATCCCACAGGTACGTTTCTAATCAATAAGAAAATCAAGAAGACAATCGGCAATAGCATGTGACCGCGGGCTTTTAGTACTTCTTTGACCGCTGGTAGATTTTCTTTAGCAATACCTTTTAGATCGCGACGTCCAGCGCGGAAATGTACCTGCGCAATGACGCCTAAATAGTACAAGATCGCTGGTAATAATGCTGCTAAGGCAATCGTGCTATACGGTAAGCCTGTTGTCTCCGCCATAATAAAGGCACTGGCACCCATAATCGGTGGCAAAATCTGTCCACCAACCGAAGCACTGGCTTCAACTGCACCTGCGAAATCTTTGTGATAGCCGACCTTTTTCATCAACGGAATGGTAAAGGCACCCGTACTAACCACATTTGATAAAGCTGAGCCATTGATACTGCCCATAAAGCCACTAGAGATGACTGCTACTTTTGCAGGGCCGCCCTTCTTATGACCAGCGATGGCCAATGCCAAATCATTAAATAACTGCCCCATTCCCGAACGTGCTAAGAATGCACCAAAGAGAATGAATAAGAAAATGAATGTTACCGATGCCCCAATCGCGACAGAATATAAACCTTCTGTTTTTAAGAACAATTGACCAAAAATATCACCCATATCATAAGGACGAGTCAAAAGCCTATCAGGCATAAAATCTAAATGACTGACAAATGGATAGGCCAAAAATATACCTGCCAAGATTGGCAAAATCCACCCAGTGATACGGCGACTGCCTTCTAGTACGCAGACTACCGTAATCAAGGAAAATATCACATCGACCTGATTGGCCATACCGCCACGCGAGGTCACGATATCTTGATATTCATAGATGAGATAGCCCATACCGGATAGAGACAGGGCAAACCAAATCCAGTCATACCATGCCACTCGCTTGCGGCTGCTTCTTTTGCTGGCTGGAAAAATTAGGAATATCAATGCAAAACCAACGCCCACGTGCACAGAGCGCTGCAACAGTGCTGGCATTGGATTAAAAGTGATATATAAATGAAACAGTGAATAGAGTATACAAATGCCAGCGATAAAATATTTTACTGGTCCTTGAGTGATATGACGCGTGATTGACTCTCGGTCATATTTTTCCAATACTGCTCGGTTGACCGCATCCGCCTCAGCATCGTTATCAACTTGCGCATCTGGCATGGTAGTCACACTACCTTGATCCGTCACTTGGGAGTTCATGACAAAAGTCCTTTTTAAATCTATCAATTAAATCATACGTCTTAGGCATGATCACCACTTCAGAATAGTCTGGCACCCACTGGTGAATCAAGAAACGATGACCACCATAATCCATTTCCCCTTTGGTCAGTCTAGATACGACCCAATTAAGGTGAGGCAGTTTTTCGTTGATTTGATAACCCAGATAGCCAGGCTTTTGTATAGGAGCGAGCATTTCGGTGGAGGGTGTCCCTGCACCGAATGCTTCAAAATAGGTCGTGGTCAATAACAGCTCAGCACCTTCTGTACTGCTGCCGTCTATGCGTTGATACTGCTCTTCCCACCACTGTTTTTCTACAGAATGTATCCAACGTAGCTGAAAGTCAGGCTCAGTAAAGTAACAAACTTTATCATCAGCACCGTCTACGCCTGCGACTCGCACTTCAACGACAGACTGAAGCGTAAAGCCTAACCATAGCGTAAAAAAAAACAGCGCTGCAATAAATGCCGCGCCAGTTAATAACCACAATGAATTACTTGGCTGCTTGTTCGTCATAGTACTTTTTAGCTCCAGGATGGATTGGGGCTACCATGCCATCACGAGCGGTTTCTAGACTGATATCATTGGCCGCTTGGTGAGCTGTTTTTAGACCATCTAAATTATCGAACAATGCTTTGGTTAGTTTATAACCATCCGCTTCAGATAGATCAGAGCTAACCAATAGTGCATTCATGATTGCTGCAGTTGGTACGGCTGTTTCGTTGCCATAAGTGCCAGCAGGAATCTCAAAGGTTTTGAAGTAAGGCTTGGTCGCAATGATTTCTTTTAGCTTGTCTTGGTTGATAGTGACAATCTGTAAATCTAAGCCTTGCTCTAACTCCATCAAAGATGAGTTTGGTAGGCCACTACTAAAGAATGCCGCTTCAATCTTACCTGCTTTCATACCATCAGCAGCTTCAGCAAAGCCTAGATAATCAACGGTGACATCATCATACGTGATACCAAACCCTTCAAGTAAAGTACGAGCATTGACTTCTGTACCAGAACCTTGATCGCCTACAGCAATACGCTTGCCTCGTAAATCTTCAATGTTTTTGATACCAGATTTTTTTGAAGTTACGATTTGCACGACATTAGGGTACAAAACAGCAATCTGCTGAATGTTAGTGATTGGCTGCTCAAAGTTGTTTTTACCTTCGACAGCATCTGTCACTACGTCACTTAGTGCCAAGACCATGTCGACCTTGCCCTGGGTCAATAGATTGACGTTTTCGACTGATGCGCCAGTGGTTTGAGTTTTTGAGTTTACGCCAAAGGTTTTGACATAGACTTCAGACAATGAAGTACCAATGATATTGTAAGGGCCAGACGCACCGCCAGTAGCGATGGTCAAAAACTTAGTATCAAGCTTATCTGCTGCAGTATCTGTTGCCGCGCTATCTGCAGATGCAGTATCACTGCCCTCTGAGCTTGGAGATGAGCATGCAGTTAGACCTAGTGCGGCACTCAACATAGCTGACAAAAGTAATGGGGATTTTAAAGAATTAAGCATTGAATTCATCCTTGAAGTAATCGGTTTTGTGCGTTTAACAATATCCGTATTTATACATAAATACGTTACAGACGAGTAATAATATAGTAATTCTGTCAATAAATAAACCTTAGCTTACTTTCTCTTTTTCTTTCAATACCTTATATTTAAAGCTATCAGAGAAAATATAGGGCATTCATTAATTAAGCTAACATATACGTATGTTTTGCTATGCGAAACAAAGTTCCATTTAATAAATATTAAAACAAAAATTGTCGCTATTGTAAACCTTTATCGATATCTGGAAAATATCGTCATATCGCATTATTTCTTAGGAATTTTTAGATATAGCAAATTAATAAGGACTCTCGATTTATAACTATCTCGATTTATAACTATAAGGACAAAAGTTCTGCTATATTTTATCTGAGCTATTTTTTGGTTCAGGATATTATATGGCACTAGTCTGTGTCTCTCTTTTATTAATCTACTCGGATAGTCCTTATGACAATACCTCACACGGAAGTACTGGCAACGTTATCTGCTGATATTGCTATCATCGGTGGCAGCGGTCTCTACCAAATGTCATCACTGACCAACAAACGCAGTGTGACAATACAGACGCCTTATGGCAGTCCATCTGATGATATTGTCTTAGGTGAGCTTGAGGGAGTGACAGTCGCATTTCTAACACGGCATGGTCAGGGCCACAGACTGACCCCGTCTGAAGTGCCTTATCGAGCCAATATCTATGCGCTAAAAACGCTTGGGGTACGCTATATCGTCTCCGTATCAGCAGTTGGCTCTCTACGAGAATCGCTTAAGCCACTAGATATGGTCGTGCCTGATCAAATGATCGATATGACCAAGCAGAGAGTGAGTACCTTTTTTGGTGAAGGTGCCGTCGCTCATGTATCGATGGCAGACCCACTATGCCCTGCCCTAGCAGACATATTGACGCGCGCTTATGACCAAGCAGATATTGCAGAAGGTAGCAGTCATTCTAAAGCAACTTATGTCTGTATCGAAGGGCCTCAATTCTCAACTCGGGCAGAGTCAGAATGGTATCGTCAGATGCAGGCAGATATCATTGGCATGACCAATATGCCAGAAGCTAAATTGGCTCGTGAAGCCAGTATTGCTTATGCCACGTTAGCTCTGGTGACAGACTTCGACTGTTGGCATCCGACGAAAGAAGCCGTGAGTGCCGACTATGCTATAAAGAACCTCATGAAAAATTCGGACAATGCTCAAAAAGTGATTAAAGAAGCTGTTGCTTTGATTGCCGCTGAACTACCTGACTCAATCGCTCACAATGCTCTTGCACAAGCATTGGTCACACCTATAGATGCGATGGACGAGCATACCAAAATCAGATTGGCCGCCTTGCTAACGTGACTTTAATGCGTCTTTTCCATTTTGAACTAAATACTTTCAATCGGTTTAGTCTTAATCTGCCTTCAATCAAGTCAAAAAAAGGCCATTATCTAAAATAATGGCCTTTCTTATAATTTAGCATGTATATTTGAATTTATGCTAAATACATCACTTTGATATCAGCAACAACCACCTGCACCAGATGCTAACATCATAGGTTGAGTAAATGGCATTAGCTCACCGCAACCCGCAAAAATACCGTAGTGATGACTGTCATCACCGATAAACTCAAAATGCGGCGCAAAGCGTGACTCTTGTAGCATGCGAAACGTATTGCCACATACTGGAAATACTCGACCAGCTTCGATAGCGTGATGTTTATCTAAATCAAGCCGATGCGGTGACTGCTCGATAGTTCCTTTATATATCACCGCTTGTCCGTGATCTTCGCAAGCATCCTCAAGCGAGTCGATTTTAAATAAGCGGTAAGTTGCAGAAAAAAACTGAATATTACCAATTTTAGCCGCCAATGTAGGATCTGTGATCTCAAGTGGGCGATCTTCAACCAAACGTACGTCTAAGAAACCTGCATCTCGTGACAAACGGTTAAAATCCTTCCAATACAACGCGCCGCTCAAACATTCGCCATATAAGACTGGGTCATCAATCAAGTGTTGCGGGATACGGCGATCGGCATAGACATCAGAAAAATAAAACTCCCCACCAGGTTTCAGTAAACGCTGCACACTAGCCATGACCGCGGCCTTGTCTGGTGATAGATTGATAACGCAGTTTGAGACGATAATATCGAAGCTATTAGCCTCAAGGTCTAGTTCATCTAGTTTCTCGATATAGCCGTGCAAAAATGTCACATTATCATAGCCAAACTTATCGATATGATAGGCTTGATGCTGTCTGGCAACGGATAGCTGCTCATCGGTCATATCAACACCGACTACATGGCCACTCTCACCAACCAATTGTGCTAGTGCATAGACATCTCGGCCTGAACCACTGCCCAAGTCTAAAATTCGGCAGCCTTCAAGCAGTGCTGGACACACCAGACCACAGCCGTAATAACGACTCAATACTTCATCGTGAATATTTGCGAGTAATGGCTTGAGCCACTCAGGCATATTGCTAATATCACAACAAGCCGAAGTCTTTAAATCATTGGTACTCTGTAACTCTTTTCCATAGTAATTTTGCACGACGTCATGCATAACAATATCCTTATTGAATGTGCCATCCAGTTAAAAGTCTTAGTAAATCATCTTAGAATATGCAACTACGTTAGTGAGTTTATTGACCTAGTTATCAATTATCCTTTATCAGCTATTATCAACCTAAATATTGACGTGAGAATCTAGCCAGCTTGACGGTAAATGCACTAAATCTTTAGGCTCATCAATATCATGCAAAGGGTCAAATAATGCCAGTCTCCAGCCTAATGCCGCCATGCGCTGCTCAGTGACAGCGGCTACACTAGCCGTACTCCAAACAATGTCCGAAAACAGGCTTTCATTAACTTGTCTAAACCCTAGCAGTACATAACCACCATCAGTCGCTGGAATCATGACCGCATCGTGTTGATTTAGCTGCTGTATCGCTGTCTGAATACGTGCTGTCGTAAGACTAGGACAGTCCGTACCAATTAATACAACCTTGTCAAAACGTTGCAATGCTTGCTGACTGGCTATCAACATACGTAAACCCAAATCACCGTCGGCCTGCGCAGACCAACGCAACGAGTCAGGAAAATCAAGCGCTTGCCAACATGGATCTGTTGGTGCTGGACTCACACATAACTCGACGGAAAAGCCCGTATCAACGGTCTGCTCAATACTATGCAATAATAGTTGCCTTGCCATACGTGCAGCGCCATCTACCCCTAGCGCTGGCTGCAAACGGGTCTTCGCCTTATTAGGCGCTGGATATTTTGCAAACAGAATGATGCAGGTATCTTGCTGTCTTGCAGATAAATCAGCTGTCACTATAACGGTCTCTCAATTGGTCAAATGTACAAGGACGAACTCTTTCTTCTTTTGTCTATCATATTTATAAACCAAACAACTTCACTGCTTATAGTAGCGTTGCTTTAAGACGTCAGGCGATACGCCGCGCCAATAATCAAAGCGCAAATGCCACATCAAAAAAATCGTCCGCCACGTGCCATGCTGCTGCCAACGCCGCGCTGAAGTCGTGACTTTACTCTTTAGACAAGCTGGTCGAGCAATTTTCTTTAGCCGTTTACACAGTTCGATATCTTCCATCAGTGGCTGATCAGGATAGCCACCAATCTGCTCAAACACGGACTTTTTGATAAATATTGCTTGATCACCAGTAGCTATACCCATTGAGCGTGAGCGCTGGTTTATCATTAATCCGACGATTTTTAACAATGGCTCACGACTGTCTAAGCGCACATCGAAACGTCCCCAGTCATACTGAGCTACTGCCTGTTGAACGTTGTCTATCGCGTCAGCTGGCAGCTCGGTATCAGCATGTAAAAATAGCAGCGCATCACCTGTTGCTAACATAGCGCCCGCATTCATTTGCTGAGCGCGTCCTACCGTAGATTCGATAATATGCCAGTCGATAGCTGATTGGGTAGCCTCTATACTTTTGAGCACACTGTCGGCGATAGCAACCGAACCATCCACTGAGCCACCATCGACCAATATCACTTGCTGCGGTGCCGGATCGAGACGGACAATATGAGCCATAAGCTCAGGCAAGTTGTCCGCTTCATTTAACAATGGAATAATGATGGAGAGTTTCAATGGATATACCGTCACATTAATCAGCGATTAAGATTAAAAACTGGCTTATTTCTTATTCAAATTCCAGTTGTAATCGGTATAGCTTATTTTTATCTTGCCTTGTTTAAGATCCGCTGTCTGAGCGTTACTCAATCCTAATGATGAGCTATAACGACCCAAAAACCCTGCCAAATCTTTTGTACCGCGCCAATTGGTTGCAAAGTCTTCTTTATACCATTTAAAAATTGGTGACACTCTTAGCGTATCGCCTTTAAGACTGTTTCGGCTACTGTCTGCTAAAAACTTAGACGTTGCCTGCTCTAACTGACTGTCTAAACGCTTGCCGGTAAAGGCATCATCTTGCAATGCAGGGCAACCGATACTGGCACAATTGACCGCAAAGTGAATGCGCGGATCGTTATAGCGTTTAGAACCACGAATGAGGTTGTGCTCGATATCATCAAGTGAGCGCGTTTTACCAAGTAGCGAAACAAACTCTTGCTTCCATGGTGACCCAAACAGTCCGCCAATATCTTTGATAGATTTGACGTTTGGATATTCCGTCAATACCAAATCTACCGTACCAGCGTTGTAAACATTAATTAAAAATGCCAACTGCTCGTTTTTACTCCAACGATTGAACTCTGATTGAGATACCTTGCTCGTCGCTTCCAGATAGCTTGTCAGCTTACTTTGATCTGCTTTCATGCCAGCATAATTGACCACTGAAGCTTTGCCACCGTTGGTCATGGTCACATGCTTATTTAATAAGCTATCCCAGCTCTGATGGTTGAAGTCAGCATGAGCAGCCATGCTTGCTAATAAAATAGTCGTGGCAATCACTGGTTGGGCGAAAAACGTCTTCGCTGAAAAGTTAAATACTGACATAGGACTTACTCCGTTTACACTGATTGTTTTTTCTCTAAATTTTTACGTATGCTAAAAGCACCTATGTTTAAAGTGCTTACATTAGAACGGCTAAGGCGTGTCTGCCAACGCTAGCTCTACCGTCTCTTCTTCTAACGCGCCGCCACAGCTACTGCCCTGTCCTGCTGTACAGCCATAGCAATGGTCAGCAATGGCAATGGCATCACCAGACGGGTTTTGCGTTAACAAATCACTTAGGTGTCGCCGTGCCTTGTTGGGGACAGGTATCTCTAACTGCTGATTGAAATCACAATCAAACAGCTCACCCAACCAATTGACACTAATGGTCGAACGGCACATGACCTCGGCCAAATTGGCAGCCATATAATTAGCTTTGAGCAAATCCATATACGGGTGGAACTGGTCTTTCGCCAATAGCACCGCACCAAAACGCTGAATCGGCATATTGGTTAGGGCAAACAGATGATTAAACTCGATATCAAAGTGCGCTTTTAACTCACGCTTATAATCTGCTTCAAGCTGCTGTTGATTGGGCGGCAGCGTCGCGCCTTGTGGGTTGTAAACCAAGTTTAATGTTAAATTTGAATCAGGCTTGCCATACCCCAGCTGATTGAGCTTCTGCAACCCCAATATACTGTCATCAAACGCACCTTTGCCGCGCTGTTTGTCTACATTTTCTAAGGAATAACAAGGCAAAGACGCCACCACTTCAACTTGGTTGTCTGCTAAAAACTGCGCCATATCCTCATAACCCTCTTCCATCAGAATGGTCAGGTTACAGCGGTCTATTACTTTGACACCTAATGCCCGAGCGGCCTTGACCAAATACTTAAAATCTTCATGCATTTCAGGCGCACCGCCCGTCAAATCAAGTGTATCGATGTTTTGTGCTTGTAATATCTCTGGTATCAGCTCAACCAACTCACGTGACATCATTTCAGTACGATAGGGGCTAGCAGCCACATGACAGTGCACGCAGGACATATTACATAAGTAGCCCATATTGACTTGTAATATCGTCAATTGACGTCGTTTTATCGCTGGAAAATCAGTATGCTCAAGTAGCTCGATAGTTGATTTCATGGTGGTCTAAAATCCTGTTAGCAGTACAACTAAAAAAGGATAGCAACGTGACATTAAAGATTAGAAAACATAGATAGCGCATTGCTTTTACTGTTTATTTTCAAAACTTACAACGTAAAACTTGATTGCTCACTTTACGGTTTATCTAATCAATCATACCTGATTATCAATAAGCATTGACAACTAATCACATGGATTTTATGGTTTATTCCAAATGAGCATTAACCTTGGTTAGTCCTTATCAGCTTCGATAAAACGCTTATCAATATACTTCTTAAGATGCCATACCCAGCGGCCTTGTAGGTTTACATTACCCCAACTACCAATGGCGTATTTATCACCGCAAGACAGCAGATATAGCGTGCGTGATTTTGGCTGATAGCTTTTCATTACGTTGTCACCCAGATAGGCCAATAAATTATCGGCTTCGACAGCACCACCATGCACCGAGTGAACCCCCGAGTGCGCCACGTATTTATCGATTCGTGTCGCTACATCACCAACCGCAAACACATTAGAATGAGAGACGCTCTGTTGCTTATCGTTTACCGCGACAAACCCATCACCTTCTGTCTCCAAATCCGTAGAAGCTGTCCATGCCGAGCCTATGACGCCAGTCGCAGCGATGACAGCATTTATGAGCAATGATTTATGCGTAGTTGATAATTTGCCATCACGATAATCGGTCGCTCGTTCTCGAACTATCGTAATGTCATGACGATGTAATTGCTTAATAACCCGTTGTCGAAAGCCTGAGTTAAACCCTGACAATAGATTCTCACCGCATACTAATGTCACCTGATGATTACGATTGATGTTCCGTAGCGTGACTTGGGCTGCCATCACCAACTCTATGGCCGCAGCACCTGCCCCAATAATAGCCAATTGATACTTTTCAGACTGCTGAGCGGCTTTTAGAATCCGCTGCCATTGGGTGATAAATGTTGATAACGGTCGTATGGCAATCACGTTAGTATTAGCAGCGCCAGTATTGTTATCGTCATTATCGCTTCCGTACTCGTTGTAGCTATTGTGGTCAGGTAGCCAACGCATGTCTGTATCTGCACCCGTATTTAGAGACAAGACATCGTAGTCAAAATCCGTTTGTTCATCGCCAGTCGTAACCACCTTATTTGACGCTGCGTTTACTTGTACAAGCGATTGCTGAATAAAGCGCACACCTGCTCGCACACAAAGCGATTTGATATCAATACTGATATCATGCAACTGATAATGCCCTGCCATCCAACCCGGTAACATGCCAGAATATATCGTTTGCGGTTGCTCACTAATTAAGTGAATGTCCGCATCTATAGTATCGGCATCTTTTAAACGCGCTGCGCTAAGTCGGCGTAACATGCCAATGTGAGCATGACCTGCGCCTGCCAATAGTAATGTCTTTTTCGATGAAAATTTCGTCATAGATGATTTTATCAAGGCGGTTGGTTGCTGTTAGTGTTTGATTGAATGTTGATTGATATAAATGACTTTAAAAACTCATTTAAAAGTATCATATAAATAAGACCAGTCTATTGCGGGCAAACAGTAAGAGCGTAAATGACTTATGTGATTCATGTGACTTATACAGATTCAATCATAGTCACTGCGTTAACCGTTATTAGTAGAACGATATTTTGTATAACTGAATTAAAATCATAAAATAAGATGAAATTATTTATCATCGCCCAGTACAATAGGACATTATAAGAGCCGCATGATAAATTGCGTTGCTTGACACATTATTTGAGAAACATCGTCAAAACCGTTAATGAAAATTATAAGTAATCAAGGAACCTTACATGAGTACCAACATCGATACCAGTAACGATCACATTTTGTCTTCTGACAATATTCACTACTTGCACCATGACTTTTTTGAACCAAGTAGCAAAGACGTCGAGATTAGCGCGACTTTACTGATTGTGCATGGCATGGCAGAGCACAGCGGGCGCTATAGCGATTTTGCACAGTTTTTAGCAGACAATGGTATCGCTGTGGCGACTTATGACCATTTGGGTCATGGACAGACTATCAAGACTGAGGCCGATCTTGGGTTTTTTGGTGAAGAGCATCCGGTACAGTCGCTTTTGAAAGACGTGATTGTGATGGCCGATAGCCTAAAAGACCGTCATCCAGACGTCCCGCATTTTGTGATGGGTCACTCGATGGGCTCATTTATCGTGCGCAATGTACTTAAACATCATGCGCATAATTTCACAGGCGCCATTCTAATGGGTTCCGCAGACGCCAACCCACTAGCTAAGGTGTTATTACCTATTAACAAGCTACTCGCCAGAGTCGCCCCAAGACAACCGAATACAGTTTTTGCCAAGGTGATGAACAAAGTCCTTAACAGCCAACTACCTGATCGCAATTCGTCCTCACAGTTTGCGTGGCTCAGTGAAAATACCGCAAACATTGAAGCCTATGAAGCCGATCCTAAGACTGGTTTTGACTTTACCAATAATGGCTTTATGACATTGTTTACGCTTATGGATACTGGGCTGAATAAAAATTGGGCTACTACTATTGCCAAAAACTTCCCAATGCTATTTATCAGCGGTGAAGATGATCCGATTGGCGAAATGGGTCGCGGTATACGTAGGGTTGTCACGCGTTTGGACAAGCGTCATTTCAGTCATGTCGATATTCAGCTGTATCCTAATATGCGCCATGAAGTGCTGCATGAAAAGGATAAACAGACCGTTTATCAAGATATTTTAGAGTGGATAGAGACCAACACGACAGACGATTAAATCATGATAAATGAGTTGTTTTGAGAGGATACCTGAAAACAACTCATTCAATATTTTCATAATAAGACCCTCAACGCGTTTGCTAAAAGCGGTCAAATTAGCGACAATACGGCAAGCAAGTTTTTGGACCAAGCCATACCTTGAATTTTCTTTAGGCTGGGTCATATAAGTCTTTAACCATAACATTAAGATCACCCTCCCTTTCATTCATTTTAGGAACCTTTATGTCATTACAACAAACCATCGAACAAGCATTTGAAAATCGCAACGAATACAGCCCAGCCAATATGTCACAAGACGTGCGTGATGCTATCAATCAAGTACTTGAGCAACTAGATAACGGTAGCCTGCGCGTAGCAGAAAAGAAAGATGGCGAATGGGTTGTCAATCAGTGGGCCAAAAAAGCCGTACTATTGTCTTTCCGTCTAAACGACAACTACGTCCAAGCCGCTGGCGAACACGTACAGTTCTATGACAAAGTACCAACTAAATTTGCTAACTGGACCGAAGCACAGTTCAAAGAAGCAGGCGTCCGTGTGGTACCACCAGCCGTTGCTCGCAAAGGTTCATATATCGCAGCGGGTGCGGTATTGATGCCATCATACGTCAACATCGGTGCGTATGTCGATCAAGGCGCGATGGTTGATACGTGGGCGACCGTTGGCTCATGTGCGCAAATCGGCAAAAACGTGCATCTATCAGGCGGTGTTGGTATTGGCGGTGTTTTAGAGCCATTACAAGCCAACCCAACCATCATCGAAGACAACTGCTTTATCGGTGCGCGCTCTGAAATCGTTGAAGGCGTTATCGTTGAAGAAGGCGCTGTCATCTCTATGGGTGTCTACATCGGTCAATCGACGCGTATCTATGATCGTGAGACTGGCGAGATTCATCGTGGCCGTGTACCAGCAGGTTCTGTTGTCGTACCAGGTAGCTTACCGTCAGAAGATGGCACGCACAGCTTGTACGCTGCTATCATCGTGAAAAAAGTTGATGCGCAAACTCGTGCAAAAACATCAGTAAACGAGCTATTACGCTTAGCCTAAATATTTGGCAAGTACCGTTATTTATTGAATAATATTGTTTTATATGAAGATGCTGGGGGATGACCCAGCATCTTTTTTGCAGCTTAATATAACGCGTTACGTTATAATCCTCTTTTAGTTTGGCTTTATACAAACACAAAATCATTCGTACCATCCCCTGCCTTTTTATTACGATTGATAAGCGCTTCATCGTCTTATCGACCTTTAACTGTATTTGAAATATTATGAGTGAATCATCATTACGCACCGCCGCTATCCCTGTCACTGACCCTGAAGCAGGGTTGCGTCTGACTGAGATTTTTTATTCCTTACAAGGTGAGGCAATCACCTCAGGCTTGCCGACGATATTTGTGCGTCTAACAGGCTGTCCGCTGCGCTGCGTCTATTGTGATACCGAATATGCTTTTACTGGCGGCGAACGTCAATCATTAGAAACCATCATAGAAACCATCAAAGGTTATCCGTGCAAGCGTATCTGTCTGACGGGCGGTGAACCGTTAGCACAGCCAAATGCCATTGAATTGATGAAACGTTTGCTGAGCGATGGGTATGAGATATCCCTTGAGACCGCAGGCGCGCTCACGGTAGAAAACGTGCCAGCAGCAGTCAGCAAGGTAATGGATCTCAAAACACCAAGCTCAAGTGAAGTCGATAAGAATCTATGGTCAAACCTCGACTATCTCACTCAGCATGACCAAATCAAGTTTGTCATTATGAATCGTACAGATTACGACTGGGCAAAAGCTAAATTGACCGAGTATAAGCTAAACGAATTGGTCGGTACGGTATGGTTCTCTCCAATGTTTAATGTCGCAAATGATGTCGATGAACAGCTAAGTCCTGAAGTACCTGTATTGGCGCGCGAGCTAGCAGAATGGATGTTGGCTGATGCCTTGCCAGTTCGCTTTCAGCTGCAATTGCATAAGATCATTTGGGCAGATGCCAAAGGCAAGTAACTATCAGCAAGTAACAAATAGAAAGTGTGAACACGTTGAGTGCCATGGATAAGGTAGCGGTATGATCAAACTCATTTTATTGGGCTTGCTAGCAGGTGCGTTTTTTAGCTCGACATTTATCTTAAATGAGCTTATGAGTAGCGCAGGTGGACATTGGTTTTGGTCAGCGAGTCTACGCTATGTCTTTATGCTGTTGATTATTACTGCCATTATTGCGATGCAACATGGCTTTGGTCGTATTAAAGCGCTAATAATGATTTTTCTACAGCATTGGAGCTTTTGGTGCATTACTGGCAGTATTGGGTTTGGACTGTTTTACACCGGTATTTGCTATGCCGCAGATCATGTTGCGGGATGGGTAGTAGCGGCTACCTTTATGTTTACCGTCGTCACCAGTCTGCTTGTGCTATTGGCATTTGGTCAACGCTTTGATAAAAAATTTATCGTATATGCTGTCATTGTCTTTATCGGTGTGGCGCTCGTCAATATCAGCGAAGGTCTGCATGCTGCTTCTATAACTGACACCGTCCCCATGTCTGACATGCTGCTCTACGGTGCGCTACCTGCTCTTATCGCCGCTTTTAGTTACCCAATTGGTAACCAGCTGGTTTGGCAGGCTTCTCACAATGCCCGCAAGCGCAATACTGAACTACAGAAGGCCGCAGAGTTGAACGCTCAAAAAGCCAGTATTGGTATTGATATTAACGAGCAGAGTGAACCGCTCATATCCGAAGCTTATGATTTGCCAGCTACGACATATGATGCCACCGACCTCGATAGCGTACTTCAAAGTAACAACACTGCGGCAACCTCATCCCTACAAAATCTAATTGCTCGTATTCCTTCTATCGAAACCACGCTACTGCAAAATGCCTTTAACAAAGTGTGGCTAATGACTCTTGGGTGTTTGCCATTTTGGCTGTTTTTGGGCATTATAGTGCGCCCTGACCAGCCCCACCCCTCACAAATAATCAATACGTTGCTCGTTGCTCTATTGGCAGGCGTGGCAGCGACCACTATATTTCTGTATGCGCGCGAGCAAGCTGTTACTTCAAGCGAGGTTGCAGGCGTTGACTCAACCCAAGCCAGTGAAGTTATCTTTGCTTTGATTGGGGGTATATTATTATTAGATAACGCCATACCTTCGGCGATGGGACTGTTCGGTATAGGGCTAATTATTGTAGGGCTGATATTATTTGCAAAAGATGGCTAAATAACACTACGCCTATTTCGTCAAATTTATACATTGAATAGCCACCTAAAAAACACCTATCACTTTGATGATCTCGATTTGGCACTATAACCATGGGTAATGCTTTGATTTTTCCTGATATTTTATTATATTTATTGGACATGGTTGGCATTGTTGCCTGCGCGATTGCAGGGACTTTGCTTGCGCAGCATAAAGGCTTTGATATCGCTGGGTGTATTCTAGTGGCGATGGTCAATGCCATCGGCGGTGGGACATTACGCGATATGGCTCTCGACCGTCATCCTCTATTTTGGATGACTGATCTTAATTACGTGATCGTTATCACGGTGACCTCCCTTATCTTACAAATCTTCTTTCACCTTTATCATAAGATTGATAATGCGTTAAAGCTCTTTGATGCTATTGGGCTAGCAGCTTTTAGTGTCATTGGTTTTAAGGTAGCCTTAACCTTAGACATGTCTCCCCTCATTGCTATTATGATGGGTGTCTGGACTGCCATTATCGGTGGTTTACTACGTGATATCATTTGTAATGAGATTCCGCTGGTACTACAGCGTGAAATTTATATTACTGCCAGTATCGCAGGGTCTGTGACGTATTTATGCTTACAGTATTTTGGAGTCGGTGCCAGTCTCAATGAATTTATTATGCTGTTTGTCATCTTTGCAGTTCGTATGCTCGCGCTCAGATTCGACTGGCATCTGCCTTCTATTCGACTCGTAGACTGATTGATTGAGCAAGACTCTGCTGAGATAGCCTTTGTTTGACTGACAATAATTGAAAATAGTGAGAACTGCCCATGTTGGCTATCGTATTGGACCCTACCGTACTGATCACTACTTTTGACCCGCGCTCTTTGATATATTTCTTCGATATGATTGGCATCATCGCCTGTAGCGTTTCAGGCACGATACTTGCCAAGCACAAAAACTTCGACGTCTTCGGCTGTCTGCTCGTGTCTATTGTCACTGCTATCGGCGGCGGCACGGTACGTGATGTCATTCTGGATCGCCATCCGTTATTTTGGATGGTAGATATGAGCTATCTGACCCTCATTACGATTTCATCACTAGCGATGCAGATATTTTTTCATCCAAACTCCAGACGAGTGGATAAGTTCCTCAAGCTTTCTGACACCATTGGTCTGTCAGCATTTACACTGATCGGTATCAAAGTCGCTGATAGTATGGGTGCCAATGTACCTGTAGCGCTATTGTTAGGTGTGATTACTATCGTGGTTGGTGGCATCATTCGCGATATGATTTGCAATGAGATTCCATTGGTACTACAGCAAGAGATTTATATTACGGCAGCGTTGACGGGTGGGGTGCTGTACTTTGCTCTAAAGAACTTAGGCGTGACAGATTGGGTAGCTGACATCTCTACGATGAGTACGATTTTTACTTTGCGTATGCTGGCTATTCGTTACGATTGGCAGTTCCCCACATTAGAGTGGAAATACTAATACTAGGGCGTGTCTTCATTTCAAAAATACCAACGCGCCCATATTTGAGCGCGTTTAGTATTATCGGTTTGACATTGTCGCTTTACCCTTGCTCTACCACAGCCAAATCCTTGACCATCAGCTGTAAGCTTTGTTTGCCATTCCATTCATTGATGTCTAGCTGAAATAATAAATGGACTTGCTTAGCACGGTAATCCCACGCCTCATTATCGAAGTTGAAGCAAATTGCCTCTATCGGATATTGAACGTCTGGATAACGCAGCGATAACTTAAGATGTTTGTCTTTTAAAATCTTAAAACTTAGCACCTCAAACACACCGTCAAATATTGGCGGTGCAAATCCATGACCCCAGATACTGGCATCGGCTAAATGCTCAGCAAACCATAAGCTAAAGTCACTCGCTTGCAAAGGTCCATCGGTGAATTTTTGCTCTGCAAATACCTCATCATCCATCTGAGCCATCACTTCATTAAAAGCTGTGACAAATGCCTCAAAGTTGCGGCGCTTGAGGGTCAGGCCTGCTGCCATCGCGTGACCACCAAAATGGCTGATCAAATCTGGATATCGCTCGGCGACTTGTTCAATGGCATCACGAATATGGATACCTGGGATAGACCGTGCTGAGCCTTTGATAGCACTGTCTTCATCCGTTTGTTCAGTGTCTGCTGGTGCAAAAACGATACTGGGTAAATAATGGCTTTCTTTTAGGCGACCAGCGACAATGCCGATGACTCCTTGATGCCAGTCGTCTTGGTACAGAATAATACTACGAGCGCCAGTATTGTTAGCCTTAGCAGTAGAGACAGCTTGAGTAATTGTGTCGTCGTTACTAGTATTATTGACGCTATCACCACTCACACTCTCGTCGCTATTATCTTCGTTAGCCAATGCTTGTACGATACTATCGGCTTGCGCACGCATCTCGCCCTCTACATGACGACGCGTACGGTTCAACTGCTCAAGCTCTTGTGCCAAACGTTGTGCGGTGCTCCAGTCTTCAGTTAATAAGCACTCAATACCGATGCGCATATTGTCCATGCGTCCAGCTGCATTGATACGTGGACCTAATACAAAACCGAAATCCTGCGCATGAAGCTGCTTGGGATCACGGCCCGCTTGCTCAAGCAATGCCAATATTCCCATACAGCAGCGGCCTTGACGAATAGCCGACAATCCGTGATGTACCAAGATACGGTTGTTTTTATCTAATACCCCAACATCTGCAATCGTCCCAAGTGCGACCAAATCCAAATATTGGCTAACCTGTACCGTAGACTTGCCAGCTTCGCGGCGTAGCTTTGCTAAGCGTCCAAGCACATAAAACGCGACTCCAACTCCGACCAGTGCTTTACTAGCAAAGTCACAATTTAGCTGATTGGGATTGACAACCGCTTCCGCAGGTGGCGTCTCTTTGGTCGTAAGATGATGGTCAGTGATAATCACCGTGATACCATCAGCTTGGGCGCGTGCCACCCCTTCATGACTTGAGATGCCATTATCAACTGTCACTATCATATCTGGCTGAAAAGTCTCAATACCTAACTCGACAATCTCCGGCGTCAGGCCATAACCGTACTTAAAACGATCTGGCACTAGGAAATCAACGACCGCACCCATCTTTGTGAGCGCGCGCATCATTAAGGCTGTACTGGTGGCACCGTCACAGTCAAAGTCACCAACGATCAAGATACGCTGACGCTCATCAATCGCCAAGTCCAATAAGCGCACGGCTTCTGTGACACCGTGCAGTGCCTCAGCAGGCAATAGACCTGATAGGCTAGTCTCCAGCTCATCAGGCGCAGTGATACCTCGCCCTGCATACAGACGGGCAAGCGTGAATGATTGAGCGGCAAATGGTTGCAGCGCGGCGGGCAACTCGTCGATGCGAGTGCTGGTATAACGGGGGGTTAAATTTAGCATGAGGGTATTCTACTGGCTTTAGCAGAGGGTCACAATGACAATTTATACTACCTCTGTATATCATTAGGCATTGTGCAACCTAATGAATAATGCCCATATCTTAGTAATAATTGAGACTGCCATTTTTATAGCTCATGTAAATCACCTTCACTTGATTACTTACAAAAAAGGTGCATAGTGTGAGTAATTTCATTCATTTTGCTACAAAGCAATGATTGTAAGCCAAGCATAAATACCTAAAATAGTAAGCAATGAAAGATTTGTTATCTATTGAACTTTTTATCATTTATATTTTAATTATTTATAAGGACACTTTATGAAAACCACACCACTTGCTGAAAAACTTCCAAACACTATCGACCCTAACCTAGACCTTGATAAAGTTAAAAAAGAATGTCAGGGAATGGTAAAAAGACGCGCTAGAGTTTCTGCTGGTGTAGCAGTTGTTCCAGTGCCATTTTTTGATGTGGCAGTTGATGCAGGCATGTTGACACAGTTGCTTCCAGAAATTAGTGAGCGTTTTGGTCTCATTGAAGATCGTCAATCAGCCATTAACTTGGAATCGCGCGAAGTACATTGGAGCGCAGTAAAAGACCGTACCGTAGATTTCGCTGGGCTCATGGCAACACGTGGTATCGTCAAAAAAACTATCCAAGGCTTCGGTGGTCGTATCGCTGCCAAACAAGTGACCAAGTTTATCCCACTTGGCGGCCAATTGGTTGCTGCAACGATGGGCTATACGATCTTTAAGAAAATTGCTAATGACCATATCAACGAATGCTATAAATTGGCAAAAGATATTCAGCAAAAAGAACACGGCAAAAACGTGTAAATAAGCCGAATAGCTTAGTCTATATTAAGCCAGTTAAGTGATTACTTAGCTGGCTTTTTTGTGGTTAATACATATAGGTCATAGAGTTCTAAAATAACATCCGCTTGTGGTTAAGGATGTCATTGCTAGGTTTTACTGATAATATACAGCTTTATTTATGACAAACACCTTAAAGGACTAACTTATGAAAAAAATCTTGGCTTCAACGATGATGCTAGCGACCTTTGCCTTGGCGGGATGTACCACAACAGGTGCTACAAACAACGGTACAGGTACAGCAATCGGTACCGCAAACGAAATCGGCATGAATGTTTTTAGAGCTGCGATCGACAACCAATGCCGTAGCCAAATTGAACAACAGAACGCGTGGCGTGTTGCAAGCGTCGCCATGACAGAAGCACAGCAAGAATCTGTTAAAACCAATGTTTGTGGCTGTGTCAGTGAGCAAGCACCGCAGCAAGTGACGATTGTTGAGCTGGGCAATGCCGCGATTGACTCTCAGTACCGTACTCAGTTAGTCGCACAAGTCGTCGCCAAATCTCTACAGAGCTGCTATACAAGCTTTGTTCAATAGAACAATCAAATGATTCGTTAGAATAAGAAATAATAAAAAGGGTGCGTTAAACATAACGCACCCTTTTTATTGCTAATAGATTAGTTCAGTTCTTAGCCTAAAATTTGTTTGTGTCAGATGCTTGAGACGTTATAGAAGCAGTAAAAGGCAACGATTGGCTACGACGGAAATACTTCGAGGTGCTATCAATAATTTTATCTACTTCCTTAATTAAATCATTAATCACATCATCATAGATACCATGATATAGCTCTTTTTCAAATGCTGTAAATGGGTGTTTGCGCGACGCTGAACCCACCTCAGTGACACCGTCTTTACTATAAAAAATATCTACGCGACCATCACTATTCAACACACAATTTAATAGTCCGCCTTCAATTTCCATCTCTACGCGTTCTGGCATAAAAATATAGTCATCTACATTGATAAGCTTTTTCTCTACTTCTCGTTTAAAAAATGATTTGATATCGAACATAGGTACATCCCTAACTTTATAATTATAAGATACGTGAGCATGCCGAGCACTGTGACTGTTACCCAGTATTCATCTGTGTGATTAACGGGTCATGCTTTACTCAGTTATCCTATAAGATAGCGTTAGATTATTTAAGGTGCGATATGTAAAACTGCGTTTGATGTTGGTAAAAATGTGCGCTTAACTCTGGCTTCAATACAGTTCCAACAACCGAAATAAACACAACAAAAAAGGAAGCGACCAATAAGCAACTTCCCTTTATATCATCCAACTGCATTAACTAATTTAGTTAGACCCAGCCTTTCTCACGAAAGGATTTGAGTACCTCTACAAATACTGCCATCTCATCAGGTCTGCCAAGTGTTAAGCGATTAAAGCCAGTGATAGGTGCAAACTCACGCCCGACAGCAATACCATGCTCACGCATTCTGTCGATATAGGTTTGCACGTCGCCCTTTATCTCATGGAATATAAAACTGGCTTGTGATGGCAAATACCGTAAACCAAGCTCATCTAACGTCTGCTCTACCAGCTGGCGCGATTGATTGGCTGTACGTAAGCTCAATGCCAGAAAATCTTCATCATCGAGAGTCGCTAATGCAGCTACCGCACCTGATAAGTTGGTATTATCAATCGAGATAAATGCTTCTAATCTAGCAATCATTTGCGGGCTAGCAACTGCATAGCCGACACGCATGCCAGCAAGTGCACATAGTTTTGAGAAAGTACGCACCACAACGATATTTTCAGAGTACTCCTCTCGTATCCATGTAACACCACTCTCAAAACTTGGATCAGTCACATACTCTGAATAAGCTTCATCTAATAAAAAGTAATGGTTACTTGGTGCATTCCCTACCCATTCTTTGAGCTTTACTGTGTCAGTAATAGTCGACGTTGGGTTGTTTGGATTGCACAGATAAAACAAGCTAATACCTTCAAAGTCATCAGCCACTTTTTGCATGCTTTGCAAGTCAAAGGCGTAGTTTTCAGTCATCAGCGGTACTTTTACCACAGGTACATCGACAGATGTCGCATATAACTCAGCATAGGCAAAGGTTGGATGCGGCACGATAACTTGGAATTTTTTGCCTTCTACTAATGCTTGATTTTGTAGCATTTGGACGACAGTACGAATGTTTTCACTAGAGCCACTGCCTAGAGAAATTTGACTCTCTGCTACACCGTTTATCTCAGCGACTTTGGTGATCAGCGCCGCACGTTGGTCATCGGGATAGCGAAAGCCGATGTCTAAAGAGTCGATAACGGCTTGTTTGGCAGCATCTGACATGCCGAGTGAATTTTCGTTAGAGTTTAATTCTATTAAGTTGTTGGTAAGCACAGTAAATAATACGCCTAGATTATGTCCATTCCAAAAATTTAGTCTGTGTTGACAATGTGATCTATAAAAACAGCAAGCCTAGCCCAAATAAAGCATTACACGTGCTCGGCTTGTTAGCTTGCGACTTAAATTTTTGAAATATTATATGGATGGTGAGGTTTATCGGATATGGTAAGTGGCAATGCGCTGCATTACAAGTATTCTGCACATTCCGTTATTGAATAAACCATAAAAAAGTGAGGTGCTCAAAAAGCACCTCACCTTCGCTATCGTTTAGCCTCTTTTTAGCCCTAATATTTGACCCAAGCGATCAGATCAAATGTGCTTTTAACTCCAGCACTTTATCACGCGTTTTTGCTGCTTCTTCAAACTTCAAATCACGCGACATTTGCTGCATTTGCTTCTCTAATCGTTTGATTTCTTTGGCAAGCAGATCAGGGCTACGCAAGATATTGATATCCACATCTGGCAAGTTACTCTTAACTGGGATAGCTTGATTGTCATTGGCATCCAAGCTTTCGCCCGTATCAATCTTGTCCGTGATACTACGGCGAGCCCCTTTTGGCGTGATATTATGCTCAAGGTTAAAGGCAATCTGCTTATCACGGCGACGATCCGTCTCATCTATCGCCTTTTGCATACTTGGCGTAATGCGATCAGCATAGAGAATGGCTTTACCATTCAAGTGACGCGCTGCACGACCAATGGTCTGAATAAGCGAACGCTCTGAACGCAAGAAGCCCTCTTTATCGGCATCAAATATCGCTACCAGCGAGACCTCAGGCATATCCAAACCCTCACGTAATAAGTTGATACCGACTAGCACATCATGCACGCCAGTACGGAGCTCATGAATAATCTGCATACGCTCAACAGTATCGATGTCCGAATGTAGATAAGCGACTTTTACATCATACTCTTTAAGATAACTGGTCAAATCTTCTGACATGCGCTTAGTCAACGTGGTAATCAGTACACGCTCGTCCTTTTCACGGCGTTTGGTAATCTCTGATAGCACATCATCAACTTGCGTCAAGACAGGACGTATCTCAATCTCAGGGTCAATCAGACCCGTCGGACGAACAACTTGCTCAACGACTTGCTCGCTATGCTCAAGCTCATACAATGCTGGCGTGGCACTGACATAAATGGTTTTTGGCTTGATACGCTCCCACTCTTCAAACTTCATCGGGCGGTTATTCATCGCACTGGGTAGTCTAAAACCATAATTGACCAAGTTTTCTTTACGCGATCTATCGCCTTTATACATCGCGCCAATCTGCGAAACCGTCACATGTGACTCATCAAGGAACAACAAGGCATCTTCTGGAATATAATCAAACAACGTCGGCGGCGCTTCCCCTGATGGACGACCAGAGAGATGCTGTGAGTAGTTTTCGATACCGTTACAGTAACCAAGCTGCTGGATCATCTCCAAGTCATACTGAGTACGCTCTTTGAGACGCTGTGCTTCAATCAGTTTGTTATTGTCACGGAAGTACTCTAAACGCGGCTCTAGCTCAGCACGAATCGTATGACTGGCAGCTTCTAGCTTATTGCGCGGCGTCACGTAGTGCGACTTTGGATAAATGGTAATACGTGGCACGCTGCGTACCGTCTTACCCGTTAAGGGATCAAACCACGTAATCTTCTCGACTTCGTTATCGAATAAATGCACACGTACCGCTAGCTGCTCAGACTCAGCAGGATAGATATCTAACAGCTCTCCACGCAAACGATACGTACCACGGCCAAAATCTAGCTCGTTACGTGTGTACTGCATCTCAACCAAACGCTTGATAGTCGCTGTACGATCGATGTTATCGCCCACAACGACATGCAATAGCATTTTTAGATAACTTTCTGGATCACCCAAACCATAGATACAAGATACTGAAGCGACGATAATCGCATCACGACGCTCTAACAAGGCACGCGTGGCGGACAGGCGCATCTGATCAATATGATCGTTAATAGCGCTGTCTTTTTCGATAAAGGTATCACTAGCAGCGACATACGCTTCTGGCTGATAGTAATCATAATAGCTGACAAAATATTCGACCGCATTATTGGGGAAGAACGATTTAAACTCGCCATATAGCTGAGCGGCTAGCGTTTTATTGTGCGCCATGATAATGGTCGGACGCTGAGTTTCAGCAATGACCTTTGCCATGGTATAGGTCTTACCAGAGCCAGTCACACCCAATAGCAACTGCTCGTCCATGTCCGAATTGATACCGTTAACTAGCTTTTTGATGGCTTGCGGCTGGTCGCCTGCTGGCTCAAAGTCAGTAACCATCTCGAAGGCACGACTTGATATTTGCGTCCCTGACGCATTAACACCACTAATTTCAGCTTCGCCTTGGAGCTGAGTGGCCAATTGATTTAACTGACGCGATGAGCGCGGTTCAGGCATTCGCATAATGGCTTTCTTCTTCTTAAGGTTTATAACAATATGGGGTCTGAGCAGCGGTTTTTAAAGGAGAATAAGGAGTCTCATCCTATAATTAAAACACTGTCTCGCTGCCCAAAAATATGAGTGTATAAATGTACGGTTTATCAGAAATTAAAGCTTAATATTAGCGGATAAAACTTACATCGTTATAAAAAACGCACACAGTATTCGATAAATTTACAAAGCTTTTCACGGTTAACAAACTCGTTACACGACCACTCAACAAAGCCTAACACTCAAGGGTTCCAACACTGAGTTAAGCTGCTATTATCATTCTTGAATTAACAAGTTGATGACTTTTCAGTACTAGTGAGCAGTATTGATGAATTGAAAGATTTATAGCAATTCATATTGTTAGCTTTAACTTAATTGTCATCGAATAGAAGACCAATAAAAATACATTGAACTTTCATTCAATATAATAATTTTAAATAAATGACGGAGTAAAATATGAGAGAACGTTACGCAAGTGGTATTTCAGACGAAACTGCGAAAAAAATGATTGATTTATTAAACGCTAACCTAGCAAACGTTATCGATTTAACATTAGATGGCAAACAGTGCCATTGGAATCTACAAGGCACTGGGTTTATCGGTGTACATCAATTATTAGATGAGACATCAGATCGTATCCTTGAAGTATCAGATACTATCGCAGAGCGTATTGTAATCTTAGGTGGTCAACCAAATGGTTTGGCAAGTCGCGTAGTAAAAGAGTCTATCCTAGATGACTACCCAACCGACATCACTGAAGTAGATCAGCATGTACGTGAGTTAACTAGCCGCTACAAGAAAGTCGCAGAGACATTGCGTGAAGCGATTGCTACCGCTGGTGATGCAGGTGATGAAGACACCGCTGACTTGTTTACAGAAGCTAGCCGTATTGTTGATAAAGATGCATGGTTCATCGGCGCAAACGCACCAAAGAAATAGTACCGTTTAAGTTAAAAAATTACTAAGTACTAGAGTTATAAGAAAAGCCGTCACTCATGACGGCTTTTTTGTGTTTTGATTTTTGAATTTAGAAAGCGTACTTAAAAGCATTCAATAGGATTTCTCTACCACATACTTAATCTACTAAGCTTTTAAATTAAATATTCTCTAAACTTAGCAGCTCAGCGTTAGGTTCGGACAGTGTCAAGATGGCCTCTTGAAAGACTGGATTACCTCTGAATAGGTTTTCAATCTCTTCAAACTTCTGTGCGATATGCTCTTCTTTTTGATTGCCTGCGATATCTACCGCCGCCACCATAAATATCTTTTTTGGGCCGACCCACTCTAGGTGCAGATAGGACACACTATCGATATCTGGATGATTTAGCAGCTCACTCAAAACGTATTCATGCATACGGTCAGTGACTCTATGTCCGACTAAGAAATCTCGGTTACGACTGATCAAGAATATGGCGACGACGCCCAGTAGTAGACCGACAATAATAGACCCTAACGCATCCCAGTACGGTTCGCCCGTATAAGCGTGCATACCCATAGCAGCAGCGGCAATCACCAAACCGATAACCGCTGCTAAATCTTCAAAGAATACACCGCGCAACGTTGGATTAGAGGTATCCACGACATAGCCAAGTGCACTGATATCAAGCGCTTCACCATGTTTTTTACTTTGTCTGTATGCCTGAACCAATGAAACCCCTTCGAGCACAAACGCCACTGCCAATACGATAAAGCCAATCGTATAGTTAGTCTCAGACTCAGTAGCGTTCCATTCTTTGATACCTGTGTAAATAGAGACAATCGAACCTGCCGTAAATACACCAAAAGCAGCAATCATTGACCAAACATAAGACTCTTTGCCATAGCCTAACGGATGACTTTTATCAGCAGGTTTGATGGACTTTTTTTCTGCGACGATGAGCAAAGTACCATTGCCAGCATCCGCCCATGAGTGAGCTGCCTCTGCAATCATAGAGGCTGAGCCTGTCATAAAAGCGGCAACAGTTTTTGCGATTGCAATAACCAGATTGGCCCCGACCGCAATCAACACAGTGATCAGTGATCCTGAATGCTCATCATTGGTTTCGGGGCTTTGATTAAGGGTATGTTTTAGTTCAGGGTCGTTTAGAATTTTAGGATTACCTGCCCCACGCGCGCGAGGTGTTTGCGATTTAGGAGAGGCTGGTAAATGGCGCTGGGGATTAGCAATAGATGGCTTTAGATTCATGCTAGACTCACTGAAATAACGTATTGATAGTAGAATTTTTGCCGTAGATAAATGGCTTGAAACATACATCAGCTTAAAATAAGCGCTCTACAATCTCAGTGTCTTTTTAGTGAGTCGTTGTATGAATTATGAATTATTAATTCAATAAAACTAAATAACTTTATAAAATTTTAGATAGCTTTAAATAACTTTAGATAGCTTTAAATAACTTAGGCTATTTTCCTACCTCAGCATTTTCTTCGTTCTCGCTAAACTGCTTGTTAATCTCTTCGAAATCACAACTTGGACGATGTGAACTTTCCATACGCAGCTTCTTTCGCTCTTTTGCTGCATCAGCTCGACATTGCTGCATCTTGTTTTTGATATCGAGTGGTGGTGCGGATGTCGGTTTACCGTTGTCATCAATAGCCACCATCGTAAAGTAACAGCTATTGGTATGACGGACGGTACGACCACGTACATCTTCTGCTTCGACGCGGATACCTACTTCCATTGAGGTATTACCAACATAATTAACACTGGCCGCAAAAGTAACCAGCTCGCCCACATATATCGGCTCACGGAACATCACCTGATCGACAGACAGTGTCACCACATAATTACCACTATAGCGACTGGCACAAGCATAGGCGACCTGATCAAGCATCTTGAGCAAATCCCCACCATGCACATTGCCAATGAAATTCGCCATATCAGGCGTCATCAGTACTGACATATATAGCTCATGGTTTAATGGGGCTTTTTTGGCAGTGGAGCTGGTATTGTATTGCGGCATAATATTCCTTAATGGGTTAACACTTATTTATTATGCCTACCATTTATACAGCAGGTCGCCGTATATCACAAACGACCCTCTGTCATTGGACAGTCTAAATTGTGTAAATTGGTGCTATTTAAACAGCGTTATATAGGCCAAGATGTAAGCGCTAGCTCAACCAATGGAAGCGATACGCAAGCCATGCCACTATCGCGCTCACTGAACCGGTTAAAATACCACCCCATACAAAGTCGACCAACGCTGTATCTAGCGTAAAGCCTTTATACAGTGCCAAATTGGTAAAGTCATATGTGCCGTAAGCCATCAAGCCAATCAGCCCGCCGAGTAAGAAGATATGACCAACGGATGCGCCTGCTTTGATTTGTGGATATAGAACCAAAATACAAAGCGCCAATATATAAAACATATAGAACACGCCAGCTGCCATCATGTTTGGCTCATCAGCCAATAGATGCCCGATACGTGACTCATAAAAAGCCCCTTTCATGGTCGTCAGCCAAACAGCATCGACACCCAAAAAGATAACCACAGCGGCGAGATAAATAAAAACGTAACCCATGATATTACCTCTTATAAAATGAATAAAAACGTATGAAAGTTATAATGTCAGTCGTGGTTGGATAAAGTCTAAAAATGCCAGAATACGCGAAGATACGGCACTGTTTTTGTAATAGACCGCCTGTATGGCTTCACGGTTGTTTGGTCTGACTATCGCCTCAGGCAACACCTCAACCAATCGTCCAGATTCTAAATCTTCACCAATCATAAAATGTGACAGTAAAGCAATACCTTGATGATTCAAACATAGCTGACGTAAGGTCTCGCCGCTACTGCCAGTCATATGAAAATTCAGTTTAACTGGAGTTTTTAGTGGCCAGCTGTTTAATTTGGACGCATCGTTAAAGCCAATTAATTTATGAGTGCTTAAATCCTCAACATTCAAATCATCAATATGAGTCACCTCGTTATGCTGATATAAATATTTAGGACTGGCTACTAGCCGCAGCTTACTTTTACCTAATAAACGCGCATGCAGATTTGAGTCTTTTAAGTCGCCAATTCTGATAGCCAGATCCGTCTTGTGCTCAAGCAAGTCGATGATGTTGTCATGCGAGGTCAAATCAAGCGTGATATGCGGATACTGCTGCACAAACTCACCAACCAAAGGCGTCAGCTGATGCAATACAAACGGACTCGCAGCGTCAATTCGTAGATGCCCACTCGGCGCTTGTTTTAACAGCTTAATCGCCTCTTCACCGGTATATAACGTATTTAAACTCTCACGCGCATATCTAATAAAGACATGCCCTTCCTCCGTCAGCTCCAAGCGCCGTGTCGTTCTATTTAGCAGTGTACATTGCAGCGTATCTTCGAGTCTGGACACCGCACGAGACACTTTAGCGACCTGCTGATTCAGCACGTTGGCAGCGCCAGTAAAGCTACCCGTATCCACTACCGTCAAAAATATCTCTATGTCTTCTGTTTTAGCATGTCCCATCATCATGATTACCTTTACAAAATTGACAAAGGTATTTTGTCATTTATGCTGTTTTTTGCAAACTATAAATCCGTCAAACTACGCGCATCATTTAATTATTAGGATGTCGTTATGCCACTCGCTTTATGGGCGCTTACTCTAAGCGCATTTGCAATTGGGACAACCGAATTTGTCATCGTTGGATTGGTACCAACTATTGCCGCTGATCTAGGCGTAAGCTTACCTTCAGCAGGGTTGCTCGTCAGCCTATATGCTGTCGGCGTTGCCATCGGTGCCCCTATACTTACCGCACTCACTGGCCGCTGGAATCGTAAAATAGTACTGATGAGCCTAATGGGTCTGTTTGTCATGGGTAACTTGCTGGCTTGGCAAGCACCCAGTTATGAAACCTTAATACTTGCCCGTATCTTGACCGGTCTAGCGCATGGTGTGTTTTTCTCTATTGGTTCCATGATTGCTACTAGCCTTGTCAGTAAAGAAAAAGAAGCCAGCGCAATTGCCATTATGTTTACCGGACTCACTGTTGCGCTCGTCACTGGCGTACCCCTTGGCACATGGATTGGACAGCATTTTGGCTGGCGCGCTACGTTTTTGGTCGTCTCAGTACTGGGTTTAATCGCTTTAATCGGTAGCGCCATATTGGTACCAAAAAACCTAAAAAAATCTATCCCTGCAACGTTCAAAGAACAATTACAAGTCATTGTAAAACCACAACTACTGCTGGTTTATCTAATGACTATTCTTGGCTATGGCGGTACGTTTACGGCATTTACCTACCTAGCACCTATCTTAGAGCAGCAGACCAAATTTGCACCATCAGCCATTGGTCTTATCGTGCTCGTATATGGCGTGTCCGTTGCGATCGGCAATATTTGGGGCGGAAAACTTGCAGATAAACGCGGCCCTATTAGTGCGCTTAGCATTATATTTAGCGCCTTAAGTGTCATTCTTTTACTGTTCACCTTTACTATGCAGTCCAAGATTGCCGCAGTGCTGACTATTTTGGTATGGGGTGCTTTTGCCTTTGGTAATGTACCAGGTCTACAAATCTATGTGGTTAAGCAAGCTGAAAAATATACGCCAAATGCCGTCGATGTCGCTTCTGGATTGAATATTGCTGCATTTAATATCGGTATTGCACTGGGCTCAATCATCGGTGGTAGCGTGGTTGAGAATATGTCATTGCAAGACACAGCTTGGATTGGCGCTGTCATCTCTCTAATGGCACTAGCGGTCACACGCTATTCAGGGCTGCGTGATAAGCGTGCCCTGCAAGCATCGTAGAACCTTTCGATATAGAAGCTTTCAATGTATAACCTCTCAACATATGGGTCTCAAACTGTCTATAGAGTTTGAGACCCTATGAATGTTATGAACAAACCATATCTATATCATCAGACTTATACTGACGCAATGTCTGTTCTATCTTCTTCACTAAAGGCTGTCTCATCGTTCAAAACTGTTTTAAGATTTAAGACGGCAGATGGCAGATCAGAGAAATGCAGCGTATCGATGTTGTTAGGCTTCACCGCAGTAACTTGTACCACACCGATCGTGCGCTCCAAAAAACCACCTTCGCAATAGCAAAAGTAAAACTCCCATAGGCGGATAAAGGCATCGTCATAGCCAAGCGCTTGAATCTCTGCACGCTGCGCCATAAACGCAGCACGCCAGTCACGCAGCGTGTACGCATAATCGAAGCCATAATCATGCAATTGTTTGACGACCATATCGGTTTGTTCAGTAAATTGGGTCGTCAGCTCTTGGTTTGAGAGCAGACAACCACCTGGGAAAATATGCGTTTGGATAAAATCGACTGAATCGATATAGTCTTGATAATTCTGATCGTTAAAGGTGATAGCCTGCAATACCATAAGACCCGTCGGCTTGAGCAAGCTATTACACTTGGCAAAGAAAGTCGGTAAGTACTCATGGCCCACCGCTTCAATCATCTCGATACTGACTAACTTGTCATATTGACCTGTCAGCTCGCGGTAATCTTGTTTGAGTAGCGTAATTTTGTCAGACAGACCTGCCGCCTCGACTCGTCGCTGTGCTTCATCATACTGGGCATCAGAGATAGTCGTGGTGGTCACGTGGCAGCCGTAATGCTTGGCTGCAAAGATAGCAAAACCGCCCCACCCTGTACCAATTTCGATCACATTATCATCCGCACTGAGCTGTAAACGTTGGCATATGAGCGACAGTTTGTGCTGTTGCGCATCACTGAGCGTTACGTCAGGCGTAGGATAGACTGCCGATGAGTACATCATCGTATCGTCCAAAAACCGCTGATACATGTCATTGCCCAAATCATAATGGGCTAGAATATTGGATTTGGAGCCAGATTTGTCATTGCTACGTAGCTGATGCTTCGCTTTTTCAAATGCTTTACTAATACCAGCAAAACGATTCTCTAGTTTATTGAGCACTGCTAAATTGCGAGCCGCTAAACGAATCAAACCTGTCAAATCATCCGTATCCCACTCACCATCGATATAACTGTCTGCTAGCGCGATAGAGCCACCAAGTAATAGCTGACGATAGACAGCAGGATCATGAATCTGTAACGTCACATGTAGCGAATGGCGACCAACCGCCGAGCTACTAGCGTCATTAGTAGCTACTTTGCCAAAGCTACTTGTCTTAGGTTCCTGCTCGTCAAATGTTTCAATCAGCGTGAGGCTACCAAACTGTATATGCTGTAGCGCACGAAAGATAAGCTTTCTAGCTAAGTGATTCACACTATTGCTGACTGGCTGTAGTACAGCGCTTTCATTAACTACTTTGCTCACACGAGCAGTTAATTTTTCTAGTTTTGTGACTGGTGCTCGATCGGTCGGTCGTGCTGGCATCGTGTATTTATCCTTGTTTAAATGCTTTATTTTTAGTGGTTCATTTTCAGTAGTACATTGACGAGATTTTTGGATTATTGATATTTAAAAATTGCTGTAACTATAAGATATCTTTTGCGCTCGATACTGCTAGCTACTTTTTTTCTGTGTACTTTACTGCTAGCCGCCTTTCTGTTGACTGTCGGCCAATTTTTCATCGTAGTTGATATACGGCACCTTTTTAATTGCATATAGCTTAAACGCGTGCCAATAAATACGTGTTAATGATGTCATATTCATTAGAGGGTTTTTTCGCAAGCTATGACGAACAGCCTCTTCTGTCATTGGCACCCCTGATATCTTTATACCAGTTTTTAGAACTTCACCGCGCTCATCGCTGATATTGATAGCAATACGCACTTGCAAGCCAGTATTAGGTTTCTCTTCTGTTTTTGTACGTTTTACCGTAACCTGCCAGCGGTACAGCTGATCAATAGGGTTAAAAGGTGATACGTGAAAATCCTTGTCATGACAGAACTCAGTATCTTCTCCTTCTAACAGAAACCCGTAGTAATGACGCTTGTCCCATGGCGTATTAGACACTTCAGCCAACAAATGAGTGGGCGTTTGCTGCGAATCAAACCCTAAGTAAAAATTGACTGGGCTAAAGTACATGCCAGCATTACGGCAGACGAGCAATCCCAACATATCGCCTTCAGGTGCGCTACCTGCATGTTTTTCAAATGCTTGAATTAGGCGTTTTTCTAGTGCTTGAATAGACTTTACATTACTATTGGGTTTTTCATCGTTGCTTAGGCTATTATTACTCTGTAGGTCAGTATGCTGTAGATAGTCATCAGGACAGAATCGTTGTAGCGCCTTTGTCTTTGCTGAAAATAGAGGCAGACCTTTTGCTAGTAGATTTTTCGGCAATACTTTACGTAATGGTAATTTCCCTGAAACTTTACTCTCATCAAATACTGCCGTGCTAATTTCGGGAAGTTCCTGTCCTGCCGCCAGCACGCTAATATTGACGCCCCAATAGCGGTAAGGGTAAACGAACTTATTCACACTAGGTAGCAGCCGACTGTGCCATGTCGTACCCTCAAACAGCTGATGCGGTAATGCAGTGGTATCACAAGAAGACTCACGACTTGGCATAGCATTGGTATCTTGAACGAACGTGGTCATAAATAGTCTCTTGTGTAACGGTGTGCTTTTCGTATGGCGAACCTTTCAAAACACTTAGAATACATAGCAGCATTAATCGTCATATTATTTGGTTTTACGGCGACCGAATAAGCCACGCTTCTTATATTGGCTCGTATCAGCAGTTGAACTCTGCAAACGATCAGCATACTTAACCAGTTCCTGATTGGTCGTCGCTGTGGTTACTTCACGCTTATTCAGCTTACGTAATTTGGTATCCGCTTTTATAGGTAGATCTTTATAACGAAACGGCGTATGCGCGCTATCAGCGTCAGGTAAATGAGCTGGGTCAACCTCATCTTTTATATCAATATCAAGACCAAGCGCCTGACAGACGCGTAATCCACTGCGTACGCCATCTTCATGAAAGCCATTAAACCAATAAGCCCCGCAGAAATGTGTGTGCGAACCGTTACCCGAGATACTCGACCATTTAGTCTGCGCATCAATCATCGCAAGATCGAACACTGGATGACTGTAATCAATGCTCTTAATTATCTGCTTATCATCGACGCTTTTATTGTCTACAGCTGGATTTAGGGTGACTAAATAATTGTGTTTTTTGGTCAAGCGTTGCAGGATATTCATGTGATAAGTCAGCACTGGCTTTGCAGGGATCTGTGCGTTTCCAGACGCTTGCTCATCCTTAACACTGCCTGAAACTGTTTCATCTATTAAGTAATTCCAGCTTGCCCATGCCAGTGGTTTCTTAGGTAAAACACTGGTATCGGTGTGCAATACAGCCGTGTTTTTGGTAAAGCGAAAGTGACTTAATACTTCAGTCTCATTGGTGCTCGCATCCTTTAGAATCTTTAGCGCAGTATCTGCATGACAAGCAAAGATCACATCATCGAATACAAGATTTTCGCTACGGTTGTCAGCATTACCTTTATCCTGCACTGTTAAAACATTCTTCACCGTCAAAATAACTTGATCACCATCACGAACCACAGACTGTACTGGACTATTGACTAGTATTTTGCCACCCGCTTTGATAAAACGTGGAATCAGTTTATTGACATACTGCTTTGAGCCACCCTTTATCGTAAACCACTGCGGACGATTGACCACGTCGAGCAAACCATGGTTGTCAAAGAATTGTGCAAAGAACACCAGTGGGAAATCTTGTACTTCATCTAGACTGGTTGACCAAATGGCCGATACCATTGGCAATAGATAGTTATCGGTAAACAGCTGACCGTATTTCTTTTGTGCTAAGTAACCACCGAGCGTTTGTTCTGCAAAGCTACTGACATCTTGTCCTTGAGAGCGCGCATTATCGTAATCTTGGCGTAGCTGTTTGATATGCTTGTTAAACTGTAAGATATCTTTGATAAACTGCCAGAAATTCGGATTGAGCACATTTTTGCGTTGCGATAATAAGGTGTTGAGCGTATGACCGTTGTATTCAAAATGACGTGCAGTATTTTTGACAGAAAAGCTCATGTCCGTTGCTTGAAACGGCACCTGCAACTCATGAAGCAAACGAAAGAAGTTCGGGTATGTGCGCTCATTAAAGACAATAAACCCTGTATCTATCGCACTACTCTCTACATTGCTACTCTTCGCTTTTTTACCGTCTTGTAGTGCCACGTCAATCGTATTTACATGCCCGCCGATATAATCATTGGCTTCAAATACCGTCACATCATGTTGCGTACCTAGATAATGAGCACATGTCAGTCCTGACACACCTGAGCCGATGATAGCAATACGTTTTTGGGTAGTCTGATGGTCAGAATCTGTTGTAGCATCGGTAGCAATCTTTTGGTTACTTGCACGCTTGAAACGAGTAAACGGCATAAAAGCATTCCCTTCTGTATTTTTCTGTCGATATGATGGCTGAGAGTTCTACTGATAGTAGATTATTTTTTATTAAGTTTTTCACTAACTTGCTGCCAGACCAAATCAGGCAACGTGCCCAATGCTTTTAAAGGCATAGTCAATTTCTTTGGGAATTCAATCACATCATGCCCACTTTCAATACCATTGCGTATGGCTTGACTGGCCTGCGCTGGCGTCTGGATAAACGGCATCGGAAAGTCATTCTGTTTGGTCATAGGTGTCTCAACAAAACCAGGTACAACTAAGCTAACTGACACATCATGCGGAGCAAGGCTAATCTGTAGGGTTTTCATTAGATAATGGATAGCAGCTTTTGAGCTACCATATGCCTCAGCGCGCGCAAAAGGCACATAAGCAGACGCTGAACCGATACCGATCAATCGACCTTTTGAAGCGATTAGCTTTGGCAGCACTCCTTCGATTGCATGCGACAACGTACCCATGTTTACCGACATGACTTTCATAAACATACTGCTATCAAAGTTCGGCATATCTAAGTACTCGCACATGCCAGCACCGCAAATCGCTAGATCAACATTGTCGATTTTTTCAAAAGCTTCGATAACCTTTTCTCGATCCATTAAGTCTAAATCAATCGTTTCTGCGCCTAGCGTTTCAAGCTCAGCCAACGCTTCGTCGTCACGACCGACCGCATATACATGATGATCTGCTAGCAGATAGTCTTTTGCCAACTGCTTACCAATGCCTGACGTCGCCCCAGTAATGAGAATATGTAATTTTTCAGTAGAATCTGTCATCGTAAATATCCTTTTTGAGTATTTTTATAATATAGAATTTATGGGCTTAAACTGATTAATTAATAAAAGTTTAGACCTTTGATAACAGCTATCTATTATCGTTATTCTTCGCAGATATCATTGGGCGCATTTTATTAAGCTATAAGCCATTTTATTTAACAAATCTAAATAATTATAGTGGTTGGCTACAGGTTTATTGTTGTGTCTTCGCAATCGTCTGGCTCAAGCTTAATATAAGCATGTTATTTGTCATCTTTATAAGGGTGCTACTATCACAAGCAACGACACAATATTCTGTTACTAGCGTCGTAAGACAGCTCAATATCAGCATGCTACAATTCAAAAATTAGCAATCGTGTCGTTTGCCGAAGCATTATTACCATCATCTATAATCGAATGACCACCGTATTACGGTAAGATAATGCTATCTTTTCTTAAACTATCTGACATCTTGTCCTGATAGCAATGAAAACGTTATATAATTAATATCAGATTTTCACAAATCCCACCCTCATATAAAAAAGGATCTCTCATGAGCGAGTTGCAACTGTCTGACCGCGTCAACAACATCCAACCATCACCTACGCTAGCGATTACCAATAAAGCCAAAGAGCTCAAAGCAGCTGGTAAAGATATTATCGGCTTGGGCGCTGGTGAACCTGATTTTGATACTCCTGAACACATCAAAAAAGCAGCAATCGATGCAATCAATGATGGCTTCACTAAATATACGGCTGTCGATGGTACGCCAGAGCTAAAAACAGCCATCATCGAGAAGTTTAAGCGCGACAATGACATCAGCTACGAGCCAAACGAAATCCTAGTATCGGTCGGTGGTAAGCAGTCATTCTTTAACCTTGCCCAAGCATTTATCAATCCTGGCGATGAAGTCATCATCCCAGCACCATACTGGGTCAGCTATCCTGACATGGTTATCATCGCAGAAGGTGTGCCAGTCATCGTCAAATGCCCAGCGGAGCAAGACTTCAAAATTACCCCTGAGCAGTTAGAAGAAGCGATCACTGACAAGACTAAACTATTGGTATTAAACAGCCCATCTAACCCAACAGGTATGATTTACACATTAGATGAGCTAAAGGCCATCGCTGAAGTATTAAAAAAGCATCCACAAGTCTATGTAGCTTCAGACGATATGTACGAGCACATCCGCTGGACAGGCGATAAGTTCTACAATATCTTAAATGCAGCACCTGAGCTAAAAGATCGTGCCATCATCTTGAACGGTGTGTCTAAAGCGTATGCGATGACAGGCTGGCGTATCGGCTATGCGGGTGGCCCTGCTAAGCTAATCGGCGCGATGAAAAAGGTACAGTCACAATCTACCTCTTGCCCAACGTCAATCAGCCAAGTGGCTGCCGAAGTTGCTATCAGTGGTGATCAGAGCGTACTAGAGCCGATGGTAGCCGCTTTTGAGAAACGCTGTGACCTAGTAGTAGATGGTCTAAACGCCATCAAAGGCATTACTTGCCTGCGTCCTGATGGCGCATTTTATGTGTATCCAAATATCGTACCGCTAATCAAAGCGGCTGGCCTGTCGTCATGTACTGAATTCTCAGCATGGTTATTGGACAAAGTTGGCGTGGCAGTCGTACCTGGCGATGCATTCGGTCTTGGCGGCTATATGCGTATCTCATACGCTACTGATGAAGCAACATTGAAAGATGCCCTATCGCGTATCGAAAAAGCAGTGGCTGATTTAGACGTTGCTGAATAAATCGTAAAGAGCAACGAGTCTTACCGCTGTTCATAAAAAATACGCCCTCTATACACTATAGGGCGTATTTTTTTACGCGAGTCTTGGGCATAACTAGGAAAAACACACTATCTCATCATTAAAATGACAATTTTTACTAATTATGCAAAAAAAGGCTTGACGTATTTTTTAACTTTGCTAGAATACGCCCCACTTAGCAAGAACTCGTTAGAGACTTCTAAGGCTCGTTGTAAGCGATTAAACACTTACAGCCTATTCTCCAATAGCTCAGTTGGTAGAGCAACGGACTGTTAATCCGTGTGTCCCTGGTTCGAGCCCAGGTTGGAGAGCCACATTTTAGTAGTAAATTTCTTGAGTCAACTTTGATTCAATTATGGCATTTGCCAAAACCCTCATCAATTTGATGAGGGTTTTTTTATGCGTATCACTTAGGGTCTGTTGAACATTCAAATGTGGTACTGGCAGTGACTATTTTTTAGACAATACGCAGTGAAATTTTTGACGCCCAGTCGTTCTAGGTTAGACAGTTTCGCCATGTATTGGCAAAAAATAGCCCTGTCCTCCACTCGAGCACAGCTCTCGTCTTGCAAACGGGCAAAGCGGTGCTTTACTCGATCCGTTCTCAAGGCTGATGCTAAAATCACCTCAAACGTTGTTGCAAGCCTAGTTAAGGTCTCGACATTATCGTCGGTTTACGCCTAGTATGATGCGATTTTCGCGATCAGCAGTCCTAATATTTGAAAGTTCAACAGACCCTAATATTGTTTATCTATTTTGCCAATTTGATAAGCGCTAATCACTACTTTATCTCATACTTGATTTTGACCATGTTACTTAAAACTAAGCAACATGGTCACGATCGGATATTACTGTAGTAAGTTTTTCATCAGTTAACTTGGCAATAGTGGTAGCCAGAATACCAATGCTAACAATGTCACTAACAACACAGGCGGCGTGATCAGTAGACCAATCTTTATGTACTGTCCCCAGCTGATTTTGTAGTCCTTTTCTGCTAAGACATGTAACCATAGTAAAGTAGCCAGACTACCAATCGGCGTAAATTTAGGTCCCAAATCATTACCAATGACATTGGCATAAATCATTAGCTCTCGCGTTGCAGTAGGCACTTGTGCTTGATCAATCGCAAGCGCACCGACTAAGGTTGCTGGCATATTATTCATAACAGAAGCGACTATCGCTGATAAAAACCCAGTTCCAACGGTAGCAATCACTGCGCCTTGTTGTCCCAACCAGTTAAGTACTTGCGCACCATAGGCCGTAAGCCCTGCATTACCCAGACCATATACCACCAGATACATACCGATTGAAAATAGTACGATTTGCCAAGGCGCTTTACGTACTACATCGCTCACAGAGACAACCGCACCGCGACCGCCTTGCCATATGCGGCCAGCGATTGCCATTAACGCGACAGCAGCGATACCTGTAACCAGTGAAATAGGCAGCCCCAACGGCTCTGTTGCAAAGTAGGCGACCAGTAGCAAGCCTAATAGTGGAAAAGCAGCTCGGAATACTAATGGATCGGTAATGGCAGACTCTGGAGCGCTTAGCTCGCTAGTTGAGTAGGTTTTTGGAATATGACGTGCATAGACAACCCACAACACCAGTAGCGTCGCTAATACAGACACTATATTGACCGGTACCATCACCGCGGCATAACGACCAAAGCCAATATCGAAATAATTGGCACTGACAATGTTGACTAAATTTGAGGTAACCAATGGCAGGCTTGCCGTATCAGCGATAAAACCAGTTGCTATGATAAATGCCAAAGCTGATGGTGGCGAAAATTTCAGACGCAGCAAGATAGCAATGACAATCGGGGTTAGTAATAGCGCAGCACCATCATTGGCAAAAAATGCAGAAATAAAGGCGCCGAGCACGACAATCATCGGAAACAATAAACGCCCTTGCCCATTGCCAAGGCGTGCCACGTGCAATGCAGCCCAGCCAAAAAACCCTGCCCGATCTAAGATAAGCGAGATGATAATCAGCGCCACAAAAGTAAAGGTCGCATCCCAGACAATATCCAAGACGATACCCACATCTGATAACTGCACGACGCCAAGCGCTAACGCGACTAAAGCACCACCCATGGCGCTCCAGCCGATGCCCAATCCTTTAGGTTGCCAGATAACTAAGACTAAAGTGACCACAAAAATAGCAAATGCAAGCATTGTACAACCTTACTTAAGCTGATTTTATTCAGCCGATTTAATATAGGAAATTAGATCGATTAGGGGGTTAGATCGATTTTTGATTGACGCGGCTCGATAGTTCTTCAGCACTCTCGACGCGTTCTGAATAGCGATCAGTGAGATAATCTGAACGTCCACGTGTGAGCCAAGTAAACTTCACTAGCTCCTCACAGACATCGACAAGACGCAGATATAACGGAGACATATCCATGCGATTGTCATCGTTGAACTCTAAGAACGCTTTGGGTATCGAAGACTGGTTGGGGATAGTGATCATCCGCATCCAACGCCCAAGAATACGCATCTGATTAACCGTATTAAAGCTCTGACTACCGCCGCTGACTTGCATCAGTGCTAGGGTTTTACCTTGAGTTGGACGCACGCCACCTAGGGACAGCGGTATCCAGTCGATTTGCGCTTTCATGATACTGGTGATACTGCCGTGACGCTCTGGACTCACCCACAGCATACCTTCTGACCACTGCGCCAGCTCCCGCAATTCTTGCACTTTAGGATGGTCTGAGTCTACATCGTCAGGCAATGGTAGGCCGGATGGATCAAACATTTTTACTTCACAACCATACCAACGTAGCAATCGGCTAGACTCTTCAGCGGCCAATCTAGAAAATGAGCGCGCACGGACAGAACCGTATAGCACTAGTATTCTTGGCGGATGACGTGAGTCATTTGGCGCAACCAAAGACTCAATATCGATAGGCTGAAGATTATCTATATCAATATTGGGTAAGTCGTCTAAGCTAAATTCTGGCGAAACAGTAGGATCAACTGCCAATGCTTGGTCAACCTCAGTGTTTGTCATGAGTAACAACCTCGCCGTCTTCTTTTGTGAAGCTATTTACTGGATTGGCTAGCAATTCAAACACACGCTCTGACGGGCGGCATAGAGCAGCGCCTTTATCAGTCACCACGATAGGACGGTTGATTAAAATAGGATGCGCAATCATAGCATCGATAATCTGATCATCAGACAACTCAGGATTATCTAGACCAAGCTCATCATTGATAGCTTCTTTGCTTCTTAATAGCTCTCTAGGCGAAATCTGCATTTGTGCCAATAGCTCAACTAAACGGTCGCGGGTTGGTGTATTTTTCAGATATTCCACCACTTCTGGCTCTTCACCTGACGCTTTAATAATGGCAAGCGTATTACGAGAGGTTCCGCATTTAGGATTATGAAAGATTAATGGCTTCATAGCTTTTACACCTATTTTATGTATTTATTGAATTGATAATTGGTTTAATCATTACCTTGCTCAGCAGACTCATTTACTCTGCACCCGCTTAAACTATCCATAAGTGACGCACACAATTCTGGATGTCCTGCACAGCAATCTTGCAATAGAAACTGAATGACGTTATCCATATGTGATAGCGAAGCACGATAGATAATCTGCCGGCTATGACGCTGTGAGACCACCCACCCTGCCCGTGCCAGCACCGATAGGTGGGCTGACATTGTGTTATGAGGAACAACGAGCTGACGAGCTATTTCGCCCGCAGGTAGGCCTTCAGGCTCGTGGCTGACGAGCAGCTTAAAAGCCTTTAAACGAGTATCTTGAGAGAGCGCAGCAAAGCTTGCGATAGCATTAGTTATTTCCATATGTCTAATAATACAGACATATTAAAATAATTCAATGTTTGACAGATATTTTTATTCTAAAAGAGATATCTCTGTGTAATTAACCTATATATCAACAAGTAAAAGCGATTAACCAAATAGTGGAAATAATGATCACCTCACCTTTTCAACCTAAAACTCTCTACGTTTGACCTTATGTAAATAACAAGTTTAATATATGTTATTGTATATTGATGATACTTATAAGTTCATGCTAGATTGAATACGAGTTTATGCAACAGTAAAACTAAGTTTGGCTGGTAGCTCTCGCTCTGTACTGCCAATAAACCTGATTAAAATAACTATTATGATTAAAACAACAATAAGGAAATAACCATGCTACTAGAGAAAATTAAGACACCTGGACTTTCGCACCTATCCTACTTGGTAGGCTCTGGCGGTCAAGCAGCGGTAATTGACCCACGTCGTGACTGTGCGATATATGTAGAAAAGGCGCGCGCAGCTGGACTTAAGATTACTCATATTTTTGAGACACATCGCAATGAGGATTTGGTTTCTGGAGCACCTATCTTGGCCGCAATGACAGGAGCAACAGTTTTGCATGGACCCAATCCAGAACAACCTGTTGTCTACGCTGAGACAGTACGTAATGGTGACTGCTTTTCAATTGGCCAATTAGAAATCCGTGTCTTAGAAACGCCTGGTCATACTGATGATCATCTTGCTTATACGCTGTTTGACACGGTGTACCCAGATAAGGCGGTTGGCGTTTTTACTGGAGATGCACTATTTGTAGGTGATGTCGGTCGTACTGACTTCTATCCTGAGCGTCGTAGAGAAGTTGCAGGTTTACTTTATGATTCGTTACAAGACATTCTAGCGCTCGGTGATCAAGCAATTATTTATCCAGCTCATGGTGCAGGCTCCGTCTGTGGTTCAGGCATGGCGGAACGTGAGTTTTCTACCGTCGGTCACGAAAGAATAAACAACCCACGTTTACAGATTACCGATCGTGAGACATTTATTGACTTCAAGACTAGCGAAAACCATTATCAGCCACCCTATTTCAGATTGATGGAGCGCCTTAATATGGAAGGTGGTGAAGCGCCTCCAGTCGTTATGCGTCCGCGTAACCTTTCACTTAAGCAGCTGCATGACTGCGATGCTGATCATCTCATCGATATTCGTGAACCTATGGCATATGCGTCAGGACACCTGCCCGGTTCTATGAGCTTACCTGTCAACATGCTACCTGCGTTTGCTGGATGGTTTATCGAGGAAGGACAAAGCTTGGCACTGATTGCCTCTAATGAAGAGCAACTTGCGACTGCGATGGAGCATCTGGTACGTATTGCTTTTGATAATATTATAGGTGGCTATGTGGGTGTCGTCCCTGCTGCTGCAAAAGGTGAGCAGATGCAGCAAACCCCTATGATCGACACAACCGAGGTAGAGAGTCGCCTTAATAATGCTCAGAACTGGACATTGCTCGATGTACGCGATATCGATGAGAGAAATACTAATGCGATTGAAGGCTCACAGCATATCTATGTTGGTCACCTGAACGAGCGTTGGCATGAGCTTGACCAAAGTCGCCACTATACATTGATGTGCGCCAGTGGTGCTCGGGCAACAATAGCAGCAGGGTGGCTCGCTAGTCGAGGTTTTGAGCACATTGATATCTATTTAGGGTCAATGGGTGCATGGCAGGCAACGCATGAGTAACTCTTTACCCTTAACTAAAATCTACAATAAGGCAAACGCGTCATAAATTCTGGATAATGCGTTTTAAGCAGAGGAATTTTAATGTGCTGTAACTAAGACATGTTATACATAAAATAAGTACAACGGCCCTTCTTTTATTCAATATAAGATTGATATAAAAGAAGGGTCGTTGTTTTAGCTGACTTTTAAGTGATACGACTTAAGTGAATCTAAGTCATGGTTCTAGATTCTAATTCTTACTGTACTTGCTTACCTGACTTATAACGCATAAAACATAGATACATAAAAAACAGACACAAAAAAACCTCAAACAATCTAATGCTTGAGGCGAAACTTGCTTAAACTTAATAGTTTAAATTCGTTTTAAATATGGCGCAGCGGACGGGACTCGAACCCGCGACCCCCGGCGTGACAGGCCGGTATTCTAACCAACTGAACTACCGCTGCTTAGGTCTCTTAGCTTGTTTAGCCACTTGCTAAGAAGTGGTGGGTGATGACGGATTCGAACCGCCGACATTCTGCGTGTAAGGCAGACGCTCTACCAACTGAGCTAATCACCCTTCGAACAATTGCTAGGCAATTTATTCAACATCAACTGAGCTCTTAAGTTTGTCACTAAGCTCCGTTGCTGTGGGTGTGTATTATATAGATTTACTGTTGGGTGTCAAACAGTATTTACGACTTTTTTAGATATTTTTTCGATTTTTATTAGAATATCTAGCAAGCATTTGTTTTTATTGATTTTATATTTTTATACAAAATCAATATTTTTTAAGTTTAATGCTTACTTATTGGCCAGTGCTTGCTCGATGTCATTTTTGATAGCTTCTGGCTTAGTCGTTGGTGCATAACGGTCAATAACCTGACCTTTACTATCAACTAGGAACTTGGTGAAATTCCACTTGATACCATCTGTCAGCACGCCACTCTTTTGTTCTTTGAGCCATTCATAGATAGGATGAGCATCTGCGCCATTGACATCAGTCTTTGCCATCATTGGAAAACTGACACCATAGTTCTTTTGGCAAAACGCACCAATCTCGTCATTGCTACCTGGATCTTGGCTACCAAATTGGTTACAAGGAAAACCGACGACAACCAGTCCTTGATCCTTATACTGTTGATATAGTGATTCTAAACCTTCGAACTGCGGCGTAAATCCACATTTGCTTGCGGTATTGACGATTAATAATACTTTATCTTGGTAATCTGAAAATGCTTGCGAGTTACCATCCATGCGCTCAGCCGTAAAATCATAAATTGTGCTCATCATTTATCCTTAAATTGAGGTTTTTATTGTTTTGGGTGTTTATGCACTACTTCTTTTTCTATCATACACATAATAAAACTATTGAAAAGGAAGCACCGTGCACTTCCCTTTCACGTTTCTAATACTACTTAGCCTACTTACTTCTCAGACTTATCTAAATCGATAGATACTGAGTTGATGCAATAGCGCATGCCTGTTGTCTCAGTAGGGCCATCAGGGAATACATGACCCAAATGTGCGCCGCAGTTGCTGCAAGTGACTTCGGTGCGAGTCATGCCTAGCGAGTTATCGACGTGCTCTTCAATCGCGCTGTTATCGATACCTTGATCAAAACTTGGCCAGCCACAGCTCGCATCAAACTTATTGCTTGAGTCAAATAAGCTTGCACCGCAGCCCTTACAGCGGTAAACGCCATCATCGGTTGCATCATTGTATACACCTGTAAATGGACGCTCAGTGCCCTTCTCACGCATAATATGATACTCATCAGCGGTTAAACGCTCTTTCCAGTCAGCTTCAGTCAACTGGCTGATTTCTTCTTTGCTTAGTTGATTGTCTTGCATAATTTATCCTTATTCGAGTATTTATTATCTAATCTCGGTAACTATTTTATCGCCATATGATTATGAGAACGACGTGCTCTATCTGTTGGTTATCAGCACACTATTCAAGGCATATATAAGAAAAGTACTCTCTATATTGTGAGATAGATAGCATGATTGACGAGATTAACTGAGTTAAATATAGCAAATTAATTTTAGATAATGATGGGTAAAGATGTAATTTTGATACCTATACATTTTATAGTCTATATAAGAGATTTAGAGACATATAAATATAAACCAAGAGTTAATTGCAAGATATACTTGCAATTACTAATAGAGCTGATTGTAAAATCATTTGCAAATTACCTATCAATGCAATAATATCTTGCATTAGTGTTTAATTAAAATGGTTAATATATCTCTACACTGAATAATTACTGATTAATAAAGGCTCAAACGACTATGTCTGACGACAATAGCAAAAGTACACAAGCGGAACGACTGGTACAGTTGCGCCGTGACAAAGGGTTTACTGCTGAGCAACTAGCACAAGCCATGACAGCCGCTGGTGCAAAAGTGAGTCGTGGTGCTATCTCAAACTGGGAGCGCGGTACCAACGGCATTGTCTCATCCAAGCTGCCTACACTCGCACGTATTTTGGGCTGTAGTGAGGGATATCTGTTGCGCGGCGACCTCAATAATGAGGCTATTGATGCAGACGAGTCGACATCATCTATAGAGCGCAGTGAACATCAAAAGCTAGATACGATTTCCCACACACAGTCAGGTATTAAGACAACTGATGCTCAGTCCACGACACTTTATCCTGCTGGTAAAGACTCAAAAAACAATTCGACAACCAATCCGAAAAACGGTCATGCTATGAACACCATAAAAAAATCTGATAAATTACAAAACGTTTGCTATGACATTCGTGGTCCTCTCTTACAAACTGCCAATAAGATGGAAGCAGAAGGCAAACGCATATTAAAATTAAACGTGGGCAATCCAGCGCCTTTTGGTTTAGAAGCCCCGCATGAGATTTTACGCGATGTCGCTATGAATTTATCTGAGGCAACTGGTTATTCAGACTCACAGGGGATTTTTTCAGCGCGTAAAGCCATTTTGCAATATTACCAATCAAAGGGGTTGCTGTCGGCTGTTGATGTGCGTGATGTATATTTAGGCAATGGGGTTTCTGAGCTTATTGTCATGACCATGCAGGCGTTGATGAATGACGGTGATGAAGTCCTAATTCCTATGCCAGACTACCCGCTTTGGACAGCAGCGGCCAACCTCGCTGGCGGTACTGCTGTGCACTATCGCTGTAATGAAGAAGACAACTGGCATCCTGATATTGAAGACATTAAGTCTAAAATCACGAGTAAAACAAAGGGCATCGTGGTTATTAACCCAAATAACCCGACAGGCTCCCTTTATAGTGATGAGCTATTAAAGCAAATCATCGAAGTCGCTAAAGAGCATGATTTAATCATCATGGCCGATGAGATTTACGACCGCATTCTCTATGATGATAATGTACATACGCCGATGAGCACCTTAACTGACGACGTGCTAGTACTCTCTTACAATGGTTTGTCGAAGTCGCATCGTATTGCAGGATTTCGCTCAGGTTGGATGATGGTATCAGGCCGCAAACAGCACGCAGCTGACTTTATTGAAGGCTTAGATATGCTCGCATCTATGCGCCTTTGTTCTAACGTGCAAGGACAGTACGCCATTCAAACAGCGATGGGTGGGCATCAGAGCATGCAAGACCTAACCTCTGAAAAGGGTCGTCTATATAAGCAACGTGAAATGGCAGTCTCACGTCTAAATGCTATCAAAGGTATTTCTTGTACCATGCCTCAAGGCGCGTTTTACTGTTTTCCAAAAATGGATCCAGAGGTCTATCCTATCACTGATGATATGGATTTTATGATGGACTTGCTCGTTGAAGAAAATGTATTGATGGTTCAAGGTACTGGGTTTAACTGGGATAGACCCGACCATTTCCGTCTGGTGTTCTTACCTAATTTACTTGACCTAGAAAATGCGATGGATAGATTGGACAGATTTTTTGCCAAAAAACGTAAGCAATTTGGTACCGAGTAAATCGTTATATATCATTAAAAAAACGCTTATCGGCATGATGCTGATAAGCGTTTTTTATTGCGTTGAACCTAGGGCGTGTCATCAATTAAGCCAAATGACACAAGAAACCAGATAAATAGCACTCAAGAAATGACGGGCTAACTTATCATAGCGAGTAGCAATCGCACGATACTGCTTAATCTTGGCAAAGAAGTTC